>NZ_DBNHWK010000101.1:0-106359 GCF_057140465.1 Gaiella sp. | reverse complement strand
TCCACTACTCGGCGGCCGGGCGCTGGGACGAGGCGTGGCGGTACTCGCGCGTCGCGGGCGACGCCGCGCGCGCCGTGTACGCGAACGTCGAGGCGGCGCGGTTCTACGAGCGGGCGCTGGCGGCCGCACCCAGGATCGACGGGATCGACAGTGCCGACCCCGCCGAGGTCGCGGTCAGGCGGGGCGAGGCGAGAGAGCATGCCGGCCTGTTCGAGGCCGCGCTCGACGGCCTGCAGCGGGCGCGGCGGCTCGCGGGTGACGACCCCATCGCGCTCGCCGACGTGCGCTACCGGCGAGCGCGCGTCCTCATGCGCATGGGGGCCTTCCGCACCGCGTATCGCGAGACGATGCGCGGCTACCGCTCGATCGAGGCGGTCGCCGGAGACGACGCGACGCGAGCGCGTGCGCGCCTCGTCCGCCTCAGCAGCGCCCTCCGCCTCATGGAGGGGCGCCCGCGCGAGGCGCGCTCGCTCGCGGAGGACGCCGCGACGGAGGCCGAGCGGGCCGGTGACGAGCTCGAGCTCGCCAACGCCTACGCCGTCCTCAACGCCGCCCTCGAGGACCTGGGGGCGAGCGGGTCCGAGGAGTTCGCGGACCGGGCGCTCACGATCTACGCCCGGATCGGGGAGCTCCCCGGCCTCGCGAACGTCGAGAACTCGGTCGGGGTGCACGCCTACGCGGAGGGCCGCTGGGACGACGCGGTGGCCGCCTACCAGCGGGCGCAGGACGCCTACCGGCGCGCCGGCAACGAGGTCCATGCCGCCGCGACCGCCGGCAACGTCGGGGAGGTGCTCGTCAGCCAGGGACGCTTCGACGAGGCCCGCGAGGTGCTCGTGGAGGCGATCCGGGCGCTCCGCGCGCACGGCCTCGTCGGCCCGGCGCTGTTCGCGGAGATCCAGCTGGGACGCGTCCATCTCGCGCTCGCCGACCTCGACCGCGCAGAGGAGCTGCTGGCGGCGGCGCGGGCCGAGGCCGTCGAGCTCGGGATCCGCGTGCTCTCGCTCGAGGCGGCGATCACGCTCGCCGACGTCGCGCGCTGCCGGGGCGACGGGGAGGGCGCGCTCGCGGTCCTCGAGGAGGAGGAGTCGCGCGCGGGGGAGCTCGTGGTGCCCTTCGGGGCCGCGCTCGCCCGGGCGAAGGCGGAGACGCTGCTCGCCCTCGACCGGCTCGACGAGGCGGCCGCGGTCGTCGCGGCCGGGCTTGCCTCCGCGGCGGAGAACGACCGCGTCTACGAGCGGGCGCTGCTGCTCGTGCTCAGCGCCCGGATCGGCCGGCTGGACGGAGCGGAACGTGCCGAGGCCCTGCAGGAGTCGCGTGGACTCCTGCAGGGCCTCGGCGTGATCGCCGTTCCGTGTCGCTGACTACGGGAAGAGCCGGTAGCCGTCGACCTTCGTCACCGCGAGGTCGACGCGGTTGCCGCCGGCCTCCTCGACCGTCGAGGCCAGGCAGGACGTGATGTCCGCCCCACCGAAGCCATCCCAGTCTTCGACCAGAGTCGGTGTCTCGGTCTCGGGGTCGAAGCCGGGGTTCGACAGTGGCATCGAAGTGCAGTACTGCATGGGGACCGGGGCGGTGTATGGGGCGGTGTCGTCGAACTTGAGCGACCGGTTCGCGGGATCGGGCTGGGCCGTCCCGTCGAACGCCCACTCCATCTGCTCGACGACGACAACGCTTCTGAGTGGATTCCCTCCGTGGAGGTTCACCACCCGGTCGTCTCCCGCCTTGTACGCCTCGAACACCAAGATGCCGTCTCCCGACGAGTCGCAGACCGCAGCGATCGGCAGCCACACCGTGTAGGTGTCCCCGACCCCCGACGTGGTCTGGAACTTCCCGACTACCTCGGGGCCGATTCCCGGCGCGCAGCCGGCGTCGAGGGCGTTGGCGACGCCGAAGTTCGCCGTCGTCCAGTCGTCCTCGAACGTGAACGCGTACCCGTCCGGGAGGTCCGATCCGCACTCCGAGAGGTCTGCCGTCCAGTCCGGATGCGCTGTCGGGGGCGTCCCCGTTCTTGGCGTGGTCTGCACGTAGACGCCGGCGTCACCGCTCTCCAGACACAGGACGTAGTCGCTGTTGAGCGGGACGTCGCTCAGCTCGTAGTAGCCGTTGGCATCCGTGATATCGCTGAAGCCTGCTGGCACTCCCGCCTCGTAGAGCTTGACCGTCCAGCCGTTGAGCAGCGCCTCGTTCGGCGTGTCTCCGGTGCCATCGGTCCGCGTTCCGCTCTCGTCGACGTCGTTGAAGACGATCCCCGAGATCGTCCCGGTGCATCCGGCGACGACCAGCGTTTGGAAGGTCGGATTCGAGAACGCGTTGGCCTCGTCGCCCTGGTTGTCGTTGAAGCTGTTCGCCTGCTTGACGACGGCCGTGATCCCGCCTGAGCCGTCGGCCGGCGCGTCGACGTCGACCGTGACGGTCACGGATCCACCAGGGGCGCTGCCCCTGGCCGCCGCGAGCTCGAGATTCTCGAGCCTGATGACCTGCCCGGACAGAGTGCCCTCCGAGGCAGACCCAGGCACAGGCACGACGACGCCGGGCAGAGTCACCTCGGCCGAGCCGAGCGTCGCGGTCTTGGCGGTGTTGGTCAGCGTGATCGTGAGCGTGGTCTGCTCACCCGTGCACAGCTCCAACGGACTTGTGGAGAGCGTGTACGTCTTGTCCGGCGCGCCGCTCGCCAGTGGGATCGCGACCGCCGCCGCCACGACCACGGCGAGGACGAGGAAGATCGTCGCCCGCCTGTTCTTCCTATACGCCCGTTTGACCTGTTGCGTCATGCCGCATCACACCCCTTGTCGCTGGCTCGGCGGAGCCCACGTGGCCGCGAACTCCCCCACCCGGTTGTTGGATCGAGTCTACGCGCGCGCGGGGTCGTCGCAAATGGGCAATGATCACCGATCTGCCCCCTACCCGTCCTGGTAGGTGGCCCACGCCCTCCTGGGCCCAGGGGCGCGCTCGCGCGCCGCTCCCTTTCAGCCCCGTCAGCGCGGCAGCCGCAGCCCGAGGCGCCGCGGGAGCGAGGCGACGAACCCGGTCAGCGGGTCGGGGGCGCGGCCCTCGTCGAGCGCCGCGTCGCGGCGGACGAGCGCCTCGCGGATCACCGCGCCGCCGAGGAAGCGGACCGGCTCCGGCGGGAACAGCGCGCGGTCGGGCTCGACGATCGCGAGCGCGGTCAGCTCGTCGCGGCGGTCGAGGGCGAGGCGGGCGAGGATCTCGCCCCCGAGGTAGGTCGGCCCGACCCCGTTGCCCGTGAACCCGAAGCCGTGGTGCACGCGCCCGCGTGACCCGAAGATCGGCATGTGGGTGGGGGAGACGTCGATCGGGCCGCCCCAGGCGTGCGTGACCCGGCGCTCGCGCAGCGCCGGGAAGAGGCGCCGCAGCGTCTGCGCGGCGTTCGCGGCGGCGTCGCGGTCGACGTCGAGCCGGTCGCGGTGCCTCCCGGCGAAGCCCATCCGCCCGCCGCCCCAGCCGAGCGCGATCCGCCCGTCGCGCGTCGTGCGGAAGTAGTGCAGGAGCGTCCGGCAGTCGTGGACGTTCTCGCCGCCCGTCCAGCCGATCTCCTCGATCACGTCCGGCACCGGCTCGGTGATCACCATGTGGCTCGACGCGACCGCGAGCGCGAGCCGGTAGCCGGGAAACCTCGCCGTCGCCGCGTTCACGGCGAGCACCGCCGCCCCCGCCCGCACGGCCCCGCCGTCGGTGTGCGCGACGCCGTCCGTCGTCAGGCGCGTCACCGGGCTGCGCTCGTGGAGGCGCACCCCGGCGTCGAGCACGCGGGCGCGCAGCCCGAGCGACAGCCGCGCCGGCTGCACGCTCGCGGCGAGCCGCAGGAGCATCCCGCCCCGGAACGCGTCGGAGCGGCAGCGCGCGAGCACCTCGTCCCGCGAGAGCGGCGTCGCCTCCTCCGCGGCGCCGACCGCGCGGCACGCCGCGACGATCTCGTCCCAGTCGCCGAGCTGCGCCGCGCTCGTCGCCACGTGCATCGTCCCGCCCTGCCGGTACCAGGCGTCGACCTCCTCCGCCTCGCACCAGGCCCCGATCCCGTGCACCGCGCGCTCGGAGGCGCGGCACACGTCCACCGCGCGCGCGTCGCCGACCCGGTCGCGCAGGATCGGGAGGTCGTCCCACAGCGTCGAGACGAAGCCGCCGTTGCGCCCGCTCGGCCCGTGCCCCGCGAGGTGCGCCTCGAGCACGACGACGTCGAGGGCGGGCTCGAGCGCCTTCAGCTGCCACGCCGTCCACAGCCCCAGGTAGCCGGCGCCGACGACGACGACGTCGGCCGAGAGGTCGCCCGAGAGCGGTCGCGCCGGCTCGACCGGCCAGTCCCGCCGGGCGTCCTCGAGCCACCAGCCGAAGCGCGTGTGCCGCACGTCCCGCATGCGCCCCGAGCCTACTCGCGGACGGGTGACGTCGGCCCGCCGAGCTGCAGGTACCCTGAGCGGCATCGACGGGAGCCCCCCGACCTCGGCGAGAACCCGGCTCGCGACGCGATGGACGCTCGCCGCGGCCTCGGTCGGCGTGCTCACGGCGGCGCTCGCGGTCTTCCTCGGCGCGGCCGCGCCGTCCGCGGCCGCCACCGACGGCGCCCCGGTCACGCGCGCCGCAGGCGACGCGGTCGTCCCCGGGTGGCTCCGCTTCGCGGCCCCGCCCGCCGCTCAGCTCCGCCCGACGGCGCCGGCCGCAGGCATCGCCGCGCTCCGGCCCACCGGCAGCCTCGGCACCGCCGCCACCCCGTGCGGCGCCTCCGGGGTGCTCTGCTCCGAGGTCGTCGTCCCGCTCGACCGCACCGGCCAGGTCCCCGGGTCGATCACGCTCTACGTCGAGACGGTGCCGGCGGCCGGACCCGAGCGCGGGCTCCTCTTCCTGATCGCCGGCGGCCCCGGCCAGGGCTCGGCCGGCTCCTTCGGCCTCGCCGACCCCGACAACGTCGACTACTACCGCTACCTCTTCCCCGGCTACACGCTCGTCGCGTTCGACAACCGCGGCACCGGCCGCTCCGGGCTCCTCATCTGCCCCGGCCTGCAGGGCTCCTACCCCCTCGAGGAGGAGGGGGCCCGGGTCGCCGGGTGCGCGAACACGATCGGGCCGAACCGGGTCTACTACGCCACCCGCGACCACGCCGAGGACATCGACGCGGTACGCGTGTCGCTCGGGCGCGAGCGCGTCGCGCTCTGGGGCACCTCGTACGGCACGAAGCTCGCGATGGCCTACGCCCTCGCCCACCCGCTGCAGGTCGACCGGCTGCTCCTCGACTCCGTCGTGCCCCCCGACCTCGGCGAGCCGTTCCGCACGCACACGCTGCGCGCGATCCCGGGCGCGCTCTCCGAGTACTGCGGCGGCGGCCTCTGCCGCTCGAGCACGTCGAACATCGCCCGCGACGTCTCGACGCTCGCGAACCGGCTCCAGGCGACGCCGGTCAGCGGCAAGGTGCTCCGCGAGAACGGCTCCACGCGGACGGTGCGCGTCACCGGCCTCGACTTCCTCGGGCTCGTCGTCGACGCCGACCTCGACCCCGGGATCGCGGCGGCGCTCCCCGCCGCCGTGCGCTCCGCCCTCCGCGGCGACCCGCAGCCGCTGCTGCGCCTCGTCGACCTCGACCAGCGCGGCTTCGAGAGCCCCGAGGACCTGAGCGGCGGCCTGTTCGCGGCGACGACGTGCGCCGACGGGCCGTTCCCGTGGGCGCCCGAGACGCCGGTCGCCGAGCGTCCGCCGATCACCGCCGCGGCCGTCGCGGCGACGCCCGACGACGCGTTCGGGCCCTTCGGGAAGTGGGCCGCCGGCATCGGCAACGCCCCGTTCTGCCAGTCGTGGCCGCCCCCCGCGGGCGGGGCCGCGCTCGGCGCGGGGCCGCTGCCCGACGTGCCCGTGCTCGCGGTCAACGGCGGCTTCGACATGCGGACGCCGCCGCCGAGCGCCGTCTCGGTCGTCCAGCGCTTCCCGCGGGGGCGGCTGATCGTCGTCCCGGGCGTCGGGCACAGCGTCCTCGGGGCCGACCCGTCGTTCTGCGCGGCGCGGGCCGTCCGCAAGTGGATGCTCGACGCCGAGTTCTCCGACCAGTGCGCCCGGCCGCGGCCGCTCGTCGAGCCGATCGCCCCGTACCCGGCGCCGACGCGCAACGGGCGCATCGGCGCGGCGGCCACGCTCGCGATCGCGACCGCGACGGTGGAGGACGCCGAGGCCCTGTACTTGTCGGCAGGAGGCAACCCCGGCACGCGCCGCGCCGGGCTCTACGGCGGCCGCATCATCGTCACCGAGGACGGGTTCCGGCTCGACCGCTACAGCATCGTCCCCGGCGTGCAACTGTCGGGCACCGTCGACCTGACGGGCTTCGGGCCGCCCCTCATCTTCGAGGGCGTGGTCACGGTCGGCGGCCCCAGGGCTGCGTCCGGGCTGCTCGGCTTCGTCGGCGGCAGGCTCGCGGGCACGCTCGACGGCGTCCTCGCCGGCCGCTGACGGCGGCGGGCGCGGCGAGCTAGCGGATCTTCGCCGAGAACGAGCGCGACAGCCGCGCCCCCTCGACGAGGAGCGTGACCGAGCCCCTGACCATCTTGCCCTTGGCGGTCTTCGGGATCCTCCACACGCACGTGGCGACGCCGTTGCGCACCCGCTTCGCCCGCACCGGGAGCCGCGTGCCCGCGATCGTCGCGTTGCAGAGGACGGTGCCGCCCTTCACGAGACGGCCGGTCGTGTTCTGCGTCGCCGCGAGCCCGACCGAGAACGCCTTGCCGGCCCGCGCGGGCTTCGGCGAGGTCGTGAAGCCGACGGCGGTGAGCTTGACGGTCGCCTTCACCTCGTAGCGGTACAGCCCGCCGCCCGCGTTGGGTGCGACGTCGGTGTGCGCGTTCGTGAAGTCCGGGTCGCCGGCCGCGTCGTCGACGATCCCGGAGACGGCGATCACGACGAACCCGAACGTCTTCGGGCTGCCGAGGTCGACGGCGCCGACGCGGATCGTCGGCCCCGTCGGCTCGTAGGTGAACGACGTCGACGCCTGCGACGGGGCGGCGTCGTAGTCGTCGGTGCCGTTCCACTTGAACAGCGCCGCGCTGCCGGCGACGAGCTGGAGCGCGTAGTCGGCACCGAGGCTGTCGGCGTCGCCGACGCCCGGAACGGTGTCGAGGAAGACGAGGAAGAGCATGTCCGGCGTCAGCGACGGCCGGTTCGCGACGTCGATCTTGAAGCTGATCAGGCCGGTGTCGTCGTTCGAGACGGTGATCGCCGTGACGTCCGGCGCCTCCGGGTCCTCGCCCGTCGCGTCCTGGAACACCTGCGAGTTCGCGGTCGTCGCGGTGGACGCCGCGAGCGCGATCGCCGGGACGGCCACGAGCGCGGCCATCAGGACGACGAAGAGGAGCCTCGGCCGGCGCATGTCGGCACATTGTGCCCGATGGGCCGCCGAGCGTGCGGCCGGCCTCGGTGGAAGCGGCGACCCGGCGCGGCGGCCCCGACCGGGAGACGCCGGTCGCGGAGAGCGCCGGACGGCGGTCTACGCTGCGAGGCGATCGCAGGACGTCCCCCGGAAGGAGGCACTCGATGCGCCCGTCCCCGTCCACCCTGATCGCCCTCGCCGCCCTGTTCTTCGCGCTCGGCGGCTCGGCGCTCGCCGTCTCGGAGGCCGTGAAGCCGCAGGCGCGCTGTCAGCCCGGGGCCGTCCGCGGCTACGTCGCCGTCACCGGCGACCCGGCCAAGGGCATCGCCAACATCCCCGACACGTTCACGTCCGCGAAGAGCCTGTTCGCCGCCCGCTTCACGTGCAAGGGCTCGGCCCCGCAGGTCCGCCGCGTCGATCGCGGCGTGTACGAGGTGCGCTTCCCGGGGAACGCGTCACGGATCGCGACCTTCAGCGCCCCCGAGGCCCAGCCGACGGGCGGCCACAACGGCACGGCGTTCCGCGTCACGCTCTGGGTTCCCGGCCGGCAGGATCCCGTCGACACGCCGTTCGTCGTGATCGCCATGTAGTCGCCGCGCACGGCCTCTCGAGCGACCCGCCCGCGCGGATCTCCCCCGGCGCCGAGCGCCGGGGCTCCGGTGCGCGCCTCGCGCGCCGTCCGCGGATCAGCCGCGGACGGCGACGACCTGCGATCGCGCGAGCTCCCGCCGCGACGCGTCGAGCGCCACCACCTGGGCGAACCGCGGACGCCCGGCCAGCGGGATCGCCGCCTCGAACCCCGCCCTGCTCACCGTTCGCGCGGGGGTGAGGCGGCTCCGGACGTCCCCTGCGAGCACCCTCCAGTACCGCGTCTCCGTGCTGCCGTTCCAGCTCGCGTGGACGGTGACGCGGCCTGCGGAGCGCCTCGCGACGGCCTTCGGTCGCGTCGTCGGCCGCCCCACCCAGGGGAGGCGGAACGCGCGGTAGTTCCAGGCGCCCCCGTCGAAGGTCGCGTCGAAGCGGACGTCGCCGCCGGGCCCGAACTCCGTGACGACCGGCTCCGTCCCCCAGCCCACGAGCACGGCGTCACCGGCGAGCACCTGTGCGTTCCCCATCGCCGTCGACTCCAGCGCGGCCGGGTGGCGGTACTGCTGCAGCAGGTAGGCGCGTCGCTCGACGTGGTCGAGCCCGAGGCGGATCGCGCGCGACTGGGGGGTCGACTGCGACGGGCCGTTGTCGAACAGCGTGAGCGTCCCGTCGGTGTGCGCGCGGGCGTCGTGCTGGTACATGAAGTCGGCTCCGGGCCCGAGCGTGAAGTCGCTGTTCCGCCCGCCCAGCCGCCACCGCACCTGCCCGCTCGCCCGGTCGATCGAGTACACGGCCGCCGTGTTCCGCGCCGAGACGACGAGGTTCCCGTCGAGGTCGGCGTCGATCGAGTTGATGTGGAAGTAGTCGAACGGGTCGAGCACGGGCGCGTACGACTCGGTGAGCGCGACGTGGTCGAGGCTGTGCCACTCGAACAGCACGCGGCCCGACGCGATGTCCACCTCCTGGACGATCGAGTCGAGCACCGTCCCGTCGGCGGAGCCGCCGACGGCGGTGAGGTCGGCGGAGACCGCGCTGTAGATCGTGAGGAGCGCCGTGCGCCGCGGCGTGAGGAGGAACTCGTGCACGTCGGCGTCGTAGCCGTTGCCCGCACGCACGCGGGCGACGGGGACGTAGCGCTGGTCGAGGATCACGCCCTCGCCGACGCCCACGCCGATATCGGTGTCGATCGTGCCCTCCCACCACGTGAGGACCTGCCTGCCCGCGTAGACCTGGCGGCGGAAGTCCACGGCGAAGGAGTCGACCATCGGTCGGAACCACACGACGTTCCCGCGGTTGTCGAGGATCGTCGGGCCCCGCTGGCCGGGCCCGTTGAGCGACGCCACGAACAGGTACCCGGGTGAGGGGCCCGCCGACGTCGTGACGGTCATCGTCGGCGGCGAGAGCCCTGGTTCGGTGACGAACCGCGCGACGCCGGGCGTGGCGAGCGCCCGGGCGTGCCCGCCGCCGCCGGCGGCCGCCACCCCCGGGGCGGACAGGCCGACCAGGCCCGCGCCCGCGGCGAGGAGGAGGTCGCGTCGGGTGAGAGCCTCGCGCACGCCCGCATGATCGCAGTGTCCGGCGGATTCCGGGCCGGGAATCGGCGCGCGGGCGCCCGTCGCCGGGCCGGGGTCGCGCGACCGCGGCGACCCCGCAGCCACGCCGGATGGCCCCGGGTGGAGTCGAACCACCGCACGCAGATTCGAAGTCTGCCGCTCTATCCACTGAGCTACGGGGCCGTGCCACCCCTCACGGTATCCTGACCCGGCGCGCGGTGGCGGTAGCTCAGCTGGTAGAGCCCCGGGTTGTGGTCCCGGTGGTCGCGGGTTCGAGTCCCGTCCGCCACCCCTCTCACTCGCCCGGATCCGGGGCCGGAGACGGCTCCGGGCGGTCCGGTCCGTCCGACGGGGGTCCTACCCTCGCCGCATGACGCTGGGCATCGTCGTCTTCGGCGCTGTCTTCCTCGTCGGTCTCGGCCTCGGGACCGTCACCCGTCGGCCCCTCCCCACGGCCGGTCTCGTCGTCGGCTCGTTCGTCGCGCTGCTCACGGCGCAGGCGCACGAGCCGTTCGTCGCGTTCGCGACGTTCTCGCTGATCGTGCTCGGGGGGCTGGTCGCCGACTCGGTGAGGGAGACGGTCGGCCTGCTCCTCGGCAGATAGCCGGGGGGCGGGCGCACGACCCGGGCGCGGGCCGCGCCCCGCCCGAGGGCCCCCTCGTGCCGGATCCGTCGATACGCTCCGTCTACCCGCGGGTGTGGCGGAACTGGCAGACGCGCCGGGTTTAGGTCCCGGTGGGACACCGTCCCTTGGAGGTTCGACTCCTCTCACCCGCACCTCACTCCCGCCCGCGGCGCCTGAGGGCGGTTCTGCCGTCCCGCGAGGAGCGCGTCCCGTGCCCGCCCGTGGCCCGGTCGCGCGCGCACCCTCCCCCCGGGTGAGGCCGGTGGGTCCTGATTGAATGGCTCGTATGGCCCAGGTGGAGGAGCTCGGCGGCAACCGCGTCCGCCTCACCGTCGACGTCACCCCCCACCAGCTCGAGCACGCCGTCGACCACGCCGCCTCGGACCTCGCCACGTCCGTGAAGATCCCGGGCTTTCGCAAGGGCAAGGTGCCGATGCCCGTCCTGATCTCCCGGGTCGGCCGGGAGCGGCTCTGGACGGAGGCCGTCGAATCGCACATCGGCGGGTGGTTCTGGAGCGCCGCGGCGGCGACGCGCCTCCGGCCCGTCTCCGCGCCGGACTACGACTTCGAGCTCCCGACGTCGCACGACGAGCCCTGGAGGTTCAGCGCGACCGTCGAGGTGCAGCCGACACCGGAGATCGTCGACTGGACGACGCTCGAGGTGCCGAGAGCCGAGGCCGAGATCCCGGAGGAGCTCGTCCAGCGGGAGCTCGACGCCCTCCGGCGCACCGTCGCCGAGCTCGTGCCGGCCGACGACCGGCCGGCACGCGAGGGCGACACGGTCGTGATCGACCTCGTGAACCCGGACGGGGAGTCCCAGTCCGACACCGTCGTCGAGCTGGGCTCCGGCCGGCTCGTCGAGGAGATCGAGCAGGCGCTGATCGGGGCGTCCGTCGGGGACGTGCGCGACGTCGGCTACGAGCTCCACGACGGCTCGACGGCGAGCGTCTCGCTCACGCTCAAGCACGTCAACGAGGAGGTGCTGCCCGAGCTCGACGACGAGCTCGCCCGCGCCGCCAGCGAGTTCGACACCTTCGCCGACCTCCGCGCCGACATCGAGGGACGCATCCGCGAGGCCCTCGACGAGGAGATCGACGCGGCCTTCCGCGCGTCCGCCGTCGACGTCCTCGTGCGCGAGTCGAACGTGCAGGGCGCCGGCCCGCTCGTCGAGGCGCGCGCCCGCGAGCTGCTCGAGGGGTTCCTGCGCTCGCTCGCCAACCGGGGCGTCAGCCCCGAGGCGTACTTCCAGACCACCGGGCAGACACCGGAGCTGCTGACGGCGCAGGTGCGGGCCGAAGCGGCGCGCTCGGTCGCCCGCGAGCTCGCGCTCGAGGCCGTGGCGGAGCGCGCCGAGATCGCGATCACCGACGCCGACGTCGAGCAGCTCGTGCGCGAGCAGGCGGAGGCGGCCGGCGAGGACCCCGACGCCGTCGTCGCCGACGTGTGGGAGCACGGTCACCAGGAGGCTCTCCGCGAGGACCTGCGCCTGCGCGCCGCGCTCGATCGGCTCGCGGCGGACGTGAAGCCGATCCCGGTCGAGCAGGCCGCCGCGAGGGAGGCGATCTGGACGCCCGACAAGGAGAAGGGCGGCGAAGAGAAAAAACTGTGGACACCCGGAAGCGAGGAGAGCTAGATGAGCCCCCTGATCCCGATGGTCATCGAGCAGACGTCGCGCGGCGAGCGCTCGTTCGACATCTACTCACGGCTGCTCAACGAGCGGATCATCTTCCTGGGCACGCAGGTGGACGACCAGATCGCGAACCTCATCGTCGCGCAGCTGCTCCACCTCGAGTCCGAGGACCCCGACAAGGACATCTACCTGTACATCAACTCGCCGGGCGGCCACGTGTACGCGGGCCTCGCGATCTACGACACGATGCAGTTCATCAAGCCCGACGTCTCGACGATCTGCGTCGGGATCGCGATGAGCATGGGGGCGGTCCTGCTCGCCGGCGGGGCCGAAGGGAAGCGCATGGCCCTGCCGAACTCGAAGATCCTGCTCCACCAGGTGTGGGGCGGCTACCAGGGCCAGGCATCCGACATCGAGATCCACGCGAGGGAGACGATCGCGCTGAAACGGAAGCTCGAGGAGATCGTCGCGCAGCACACGAAGCAGGACGTCGACAAGGTGCGGGCGGACATGGACCGCGACTTCTTCATGACCTCGGAGGAGGCGCTCGAGTACGGGATCGTCGACCGGGTGATCACCCACCGCTAGGCCGGAGCGGCTAGCCGAGCCGGTGAAAACGGAGTAAAAGGAGAGACGTGGCGCGAGCGAGCGAGGGGAACGAGCAGCTGCTCTGCAGCTTCTGCGGCAAGAGCCAGCGCCAGGTGAAGAAGCTCATCGCGGGCCCCGGGGTCTACATCTGCGACGAGTGCATCGACCTCTGCAACGAGATCATCGACGAGGAGCTGACCACCCCCACCGCGCTCGACCTCGACAACCTCCCGCGCCCGAAGGACATCTACTCCGTCCTCAACGACTACGTCGTGTCGCAGGAGGAGGCGAAGCGCACGCTCGCCGTCGCGGTCTACAACCACTACAAGCGCGTGCGCATGGGCCAGGACGACGGCGAGGTCGAGCTGCAGAAGTCGAACATCCTCCTCCTCGGGCCGACCGGGTGCGGCAAGACGCTGCTCGCGCAGACGCTCGCGCGGATCCTCAACGTTCCCTTCGCGATCGCGGACGCGACCGCGCTCACCGAGGCCGGCTACGTCGGCGAGGACGTCGAGAACATCCTCCTCAAGCTGATCCAGGCGGCCGACTTCGACATCAAGAAGGCCGAGACGGGGATCATCTACATCGACGAGGTCGACAAGATCGCGCGCAAGGCCGACAACCCCTCGATCACCCGCGACGTGTCGGGCGAGGGCGTCCAGCAGGCGCTGCTGAAGATCCTCGAGGGGACGGTGGCGTCCGTGCCTCCACAGGGCGGGCGGAAGCACCCGCACCAGGAGTTCCTCTCGATCGACACGACGAACGTCCTCTTCATCTGCGGCGGGGCGTTCGCCGGGCTCGACGCGATCATCTCCCGCCGCACCGGCAGCAACGCCGTCGGCTTCGGCGCCGACGTCCGCTCGAAGCACTCGGCCGAGGCGGCGGAGCTGCTCGGCCACGTGATGCCCGAGGACCTCATGAACTTCGGGCTCATCCCCGAGTTCATCGGGCGCCTGCCGGTCGTCTCGGCCGTGCACCAGCTGCGCCGCGAGGACCTCGTCCGCATCCTCACCGAGCCGAAGAACGCGCTCGTCCGCCAGTACCAGCGCTTCTTCGGCTACGACACGATCGAGCTCGTGTTCACGGACGACGCGCTCTGGGAGATCGCGGACCACGCGCTCGAACGGGAGACGGGCGCGCGCGGCCTGCGCTCGATCATCGAGGCGGCGCTGCTCGACGTGATGTTCGAGCTGCCGTCGCGGCGAGACGTCACGAAGTGCGTGATCACGCGCGAGACGATCGCGCGCGGCCTCAAGCCGACGCTCCTCACGAGCGGCGGCGCCGACCTCGACGACCTCGACGCCGTCGCCGAGGCCTAGGCGGCCGTCGGATGGCCCGCAGCGCCGACCGGTACGCGCCGTCCCCGGTAGCCCGGCGTCGCGGTCGCGCACGGTAGCGACCGAGACGCCGCGCCTCACGCCCGTAGACTCAGCGCCCATGGAGCGCGCGCCGATGGACTCGCTGTACGACCCCGCCGGGGTCGAGCGCCGCTGGCAGGAGGCGTGGGAGGCCGAGGGCCTCTACGCAGCCGGCGCGGGGCGGCGACGACCGGAGTCGTTCGTGATCTGCGTCCCGCCGCCGAACGTCACCGGCGAGCTGCACATGGGCCATGCGCTGAACGGCTCGATCCAGGACGTGCTCGTCCGGTGGCACCGCATGCGTGGCTTCGACACGCTCTGGCAGCCCGGCTACGACCACGCGGGGATCTCCACCCAGAACGTCGTCGAGAAGCAGCTGGCGCGAGAGGGGACGACGAGGGTCGAGATCGGACGGGAGGCGTTCGTCGCGCGCACGTGGGAATGGCTCGAGGCGACGGGGCGGACGATCATGGGCCAGTTCCGGCGGCTCGGCGCGTCGCTCGACTACTCGCGCGAGCGCTTCACGATGGACGACGACTACGTGCGCGCCGTGCTCACGTTCTTCGTCCGGCTCTGGGACAACGGCTGGATCTACCGGGCGAACCGGATCGTCAACTGGTGCCCCCAGCACCAGACTGCGATCTCCGACCTCGAGGTCGTCCACGAGGACATGGACGACACGATCACGTACGTCCGCTACCCGTTCGCCGACGGCGACGGGGAGGACGGGATCGTGATCGCGACCGTGCGGCCGGCGACGATCCTCGCCGACGTCGCCGTCGCGGTCCACCCGGGTGACGCCCGGTACGCCGCGGCGGTCGGCCGCGAGGTGGTCGTGCCCGTGGTCGAGCGCCGTGTGCCGGTGATCGCCGACGACCGCGTCGACCCGGAGTTCGGGTCGGGCGCGGTCAAGGTGACGCCGGGGCACGACCCGACCGACTTCGAGATCGGGCGCGACCACGGGCTGCCGGAGCCGATGGTGATCGGCCCGGACGGACGCATGAACGAGGCGGCGGGGCCGCTCGCCGGCGTGACGCAGGCGGAGGCCGACGAGGCGATCGTGGAGTGGGTGCGCGAGCGGGGCTGGCTCGTCCGGCGCGAGCACTACCGCCACGCCGTCGGCACGTGTGAGCGCTGCCATTCCCGCATCGAGCCGCTGATCTCCCTGCAGTGGTGGTGCCGCATGGCGGAGCCCGCGCGGCCGGCGATCGAGGCCCTCCGCGAGCGTGTCGTCCGCTACCACCCGGAGTCGCAGCACCGGTTCGCGATCGCCTCGCTCGAGGACGCGCCCGACTGGTGCCTGTCGCGGCAGCTCTGGTGGGGGCACCAGCTCCCCATCTGGTACACGCCCGACGGCGAGGCGGTGTGCGCGGTCACGGAGGAGGAGGCCCGGGAGAAGGCCGGGGAGGGGGTGCCGCTCGAGCGTGACCCCGACGTGCTCGACACCTGGTTCTCGTCGGCGCTCTGGCCGTACGCCACGCTCGGGTGGCCCGACGAGACGCCCGAGCTGGAGCGCTACTACCCCGGTGACGTCAACTCGACCGCGCGCGAGATCATCCGGCTCTGGGAGAACCGGATGATCTGGACCGGGCTGCAGGCGATGGGCGAGGTGCCGTTCTCGGACGTGATCATCCACTCGACGGTGCTCGCGCCCGACGGGCGACGGATGTCGAAGAGCCTCGGCACGGGCATCGACCCGATGGAGCCGATCGAGCGCTACGGGGCGGACGCGACGCGCTACGGCCTCCTGAAGATCTCGTCGACGCAGGACGTCCGGTTCTCCTACGGTGCGATCGAGGAAGGCCGCAAGCTCGCGAACAAGCTCTGGAACGTCGCGCGCCTGATCTTCGCGAACGCCGAGCTCGTGACGCCGTCGCTGCAGCCGCGCTCGGTGGAGGAGCGCTGGATCCTCGCCCGCCTCGACGCGGCGCGGGCGGAGCTCGAGGACAGCTGGTCGCGGTTCGACTTCGCGACGTCGACGGCGGTGCTCTACCACCTCACGTTCGACGACTTCTGCGACTGGTACGCGGAGGCGATCAAGCCGCGGCTGTACGACCACGACAAGGACGCGGCGGCGACGGCGCTCGCGGCCCTGGAGCGGCTGCTCGCGCTCCTCCACCCGGTCATGCCGCACGTGACCGAGGAGCTCTGGTCGAGCCTGCCGCACCGACGGGCGCGCCTCGTCGTCTCCTCGTGGCCGGAGCCGGACGGCCGCTTCGCCGCCGACCTCCACGTGCTCGACCGCGTCCAGGAGGCCGCGCGGATCTACCGCCGCTCCGGCGTGCAGGTCGAGCTCGCCTCGCCCGACGAGGAGCGCATCTTCGCCGCGGTCGTCCGCCCGGGCAGGACGGCGCCGGGAGGCGCCGACGTCGAGGCCGAGCGCGCCCGACTGCGCTCGGAGATCGCCCGCGCCGAGGGGATGCTCGCGAACGAGCGCTTCCTCTCGAAGGCGCCCCCCGAGGTCGTGGCGGCCGAGCGCGACAAGCTCGATCGCTACCGGCGCGAGCTCGACGCGCTCTCCGGCTGAGCGAGGGTGGCCCGTGGGGCCCAACCTCACCTGGCTCGCGTCGCTCTCGCCCTGGCCGTCCGACGGGTTCGGCCTCGACCGCATGCGCGAGCTGCTGACGGCCCTCGGCGACCCGCAGGAGGCGTACGAGGCCGTCCACGTCGTCGGCACCAACGGCAAGTCGACGGCGACGCGGCGGATCGAGGCGCTCCTGCTCGCCGACGGGCTCTCGGTGGGCGCGACGGTGTCGCCGCACGTCCGCTCGTGGTCGGAGCGCGTGACGGTCGACGGCCGGCCCGTCGACCTCGAGGAGGCGCTCGCGCGCGTGCGCGACCCCGCGGAGCGCCTGGGGGCGACGCAGTTCGAGACGATCACGGCCGCGGCGTTCCGGGCCTTCGTGGACGCGGCGGTCGACGCCGCGGTCGTCGAGGCCGGCCTCGGCGGCCGGCTCGACGCGACGAACGTCCTCCGCTCCCGGGTCGTCCTGCTCACGAACGTCTCCCTCGAGCACACCGACGTCCTCGGCCAGACGCTCGAGGAGATCGCCCGCGAGAAGCTCGCCGTCGCCCGCCCCGGCTCGATCGTCGTGCTGCCCGACACGACGCACGCCGGGCTGGTCCCGGGCTGCGTGACGCGCGTCGGCGGCGCACGCGAGGCGGCCGAGGCGTTCGTGGGCCACGCGATCGCGGCCGATCCCGCCGTCGCCCTCCCCGGCCGGCTCGAGCGGCGTGGGGCGGAGATCCGCGACGGCGCCCACAACCCGGACGGCGTCCGGTGGCTCGTCGACCGGCTGCCGCGCGCCCCGTACGTCGTCTGCGCGTCGATCCTCGGAGACAAGGACGTCGACGCGATGCTCGAGGGGCTCGCCCGCGCCGGGACGCACCTCGTCGCGACGACGTCGTCGAGCCCGCGCGCGCTGCTCGCGCACGACCTCGCGGGGCTCGCCGAGCAGCACTTCGAGCACGTCGAGGCCGTCCCCGACCCGGTGCACGCGGTCGAGCGCGCCCACGAGCTCGGCGAGCCCGTGCTCGTCACCGGCTCCCTCTATCTTCTCGCCGATCTCGAGCAGGCGGAGCAGGAGGGCCGATGACACGGAAGAGAGGTGGCGTCAGCGTGCTGCTGTTCGCGCTCGTCGTGCTCGCGGTGATCGTCGGCGTGTCGTTCGCGCTCGGGTATATCCTCGGCAAGCTGCTCCTGTGACGACCGCGACCCTCCCCCTCGCCGCAGACGAGTCGTTCTTCGACTCCGCCACGTGGACCGTGAGCCGGAACCTCGCGGTGCTGGTCGTCGTGCTGCTCTGGCTCGCCACCGCGTACTGGGTCTACAAGGACGCGCGGCGGCGCATCGACGACGGGTGGCTGGTCGCGATGGCGGTCGTCCTCGGGCTGGTGCCGCCGTTCCTCGGCCCGATCCTGTACCTGTTCTTCCGCCCGCCCGAGTACCTGGAGGACGTGCGCGAGCGCGAGCTCGAGATCCGTGCGATCGAGGAGCGCCTCGCCGAGCGCGACCTGCGCTGCCCCGTCTGCCGCGGCCGCGTCGAGTCGACGTATCTCGTCTGCCCGGTCTGCACGACGCGGCTCAAGCAGGCCTGCGCCGAGTGCGGCTCGCCGCTCGAGCCGCTCTGGCAGGCGTGCCCGCACTGCGCCGCGCCCGTGCCGCCGTCGATGCTCTCGGACGACGTGCTGCAGCCGCTGCCGCAGCCGCGGCGCCCGCGGCAGGGGCGCTAGACTGCCCGGCCCATGGCCGTCGAGACCACACTCGTCCTCGTCAAGCCGGACGGCGTCGGCCGGGGCCTCTGCGGCGAGATCGTCGCGCGCTTCGAGCGCCGGGGGTACGTGCTCCGCGGGGCGCGGCTGATCCGCATCACGAAGGCGGTCGCGCGCCAGCACTACGCGGAGCACAAGGGCAAGCCGTTCTTCGCCGACCTCGTCGACTTCATCACGTCGGGCCCCGTGCTCGCCCTCGCCGTCGCCGGGGAGGACGCGATCGCGGGAGTGCGGACGATGATGGGGGCGACGAACCCGAAGGACTCGGCTCCCGGCACGATCCGCGGCGACTACGCGACCCTCCTCGGCGAGAACATCGTGCACGGGTCGGACTCGAGGGCGAGCGCCCGCCGCGAGCTCAAGCTCTTCTTCCCCGACGGGCTGCTCTGACGCCCGGGCGCGCCCGGCTCCGCCGCGCGGGCCCAAGGCGCCGGGACGTCGGGCTGGCTCGCGCTGGTCGACCTGCCGACGGGCGCGTAGCATCGGGCCCGTGAGCGAGCTCTCCGAGGACGCCCTGCGCAACCGCGAGGACTGGACGACCGCGAACGCCGAGTACACGGATCGGCAGGCGCCCGAGCGCTGGGCCGCCGACGAGATCACGTGGGGCGTGTTCGGCGCCCCCGAGGACGAGCTCCGGACGCTCGGCGACGTCGCCGGGCTCGATGTCGTCGAGCTCGGCTGCGGCACGGCCTACGTCTCGGCGTGGCTCGCGCGCCGCGGAGCGCGGCCGGTCGGTGTCGACGTGACCCCGGCCCAGCTCGCGACCGCGCGGCGCTGCCAGGAGCGGTTCGGGCTCGAGTTCCCCCTGATCGAGGCGAGCGCGGAGGACGTCCCGCTCCCGGACGCGAGCTTCGACCTCGCCGTGTCCGAGTACGGGGCGAGCATCTGGTGCGATCCCCGCGCCTGGCTCCCCGAGGCCCACCGGCTGCTGCGGCCCGGAGGCCGGTTGTGGTTCTTCCGCAACAGCACGCTCTCGGTGATCTGCTTCCCGGACGAGGGGCCACCGACCCGATCGTTGCAGCGTCCGCAACGCGGTCTCGGCCGCCTGGAGTGGCCGGACACGACCGGGGTCGAGTGGCATCTCCCGCACGGCGAGCTGTTCCGGCTGCTCACGCGCACCGGCTTCGACGTCGTCGACCTCGTCGAGGTGTACCCGCCCGAGGACGCGGTCGACCACGAGTACTACGACGCGTTCTCCCTCGAGTGGTCGCGCCAGTGGCCGGCGGAGGAGATCTGGGTGGCGCGGAAGCGGACATGACGGCGCCACTCGTCCTCGCGTCGACCTCGCCCCAGCGGCGGGCGATCCTCGAGCAGCTGCGCGTCCCGTTCGAGGTGGTGCCGCCGAGCTACCAGGAGCACGACCCGCCCGATGCGCAGGCGACCGCGCTCGTGCGCGACCACGCCGTCGGAAAGGCCCGGTCGGTGCACGTCGAGGGCCGGGTGACGCTCGGCGTGGACACGACGGTGCAGCTCGACGGCCGCATCTACGGCAAGCCGGCGGACGAGCAGGACGCCCAGCGCATGCTGCGGCAGCTGTCGGGTCGCACCCACACGGTGCTCTCGGGCATCTGCCTGCTCGGTCCCGGGTTCGAGCTCGTCCACCACGAGCTCACCGACGTCACCTTCCGCCTGCTCACGCCGCTCGACCTGAAGGCGTACCTCGCGAGCCGCGAATGGGAGGGGAGGGCGGGCGCGTACGCGATCCAGGGGCTCGGCGGCCGCCTCGTCGCGCGGATCGACGGCGACTACCTGAACGTCGTCGGGCTCCCGGGAGCGCTGCTCGTCGACCTGCTCGAGCACCACGCGCCCGAGCTGCTCGCGCTCCACTGACGTCCGCCCCGACGCCCGCCCGTCCGCGCGCGCACGAACCGGTCGCGCCCCGTCGGCGCCCGATCGCCGCGCGCGCCGTCGGGGAAGAACCTCCCTGCAAATCGCGGGGTCGCTACACTCCGCCTCCCATGGGGCTGTTTCGCTCGATGACCGGTTTCGGCGGCCGCGACATGGCCGTCGACCTCGGCACCGCCAACACGCTCGTGTACGTCCGCGGACGGGGCATCGTGCTCTCCGAGCCGTCGGTCGTCGCGATCGACCAGCGCAGCGGCGACGTGCACGCCGTCGGCGTCGAGGCCAAGCGCATGCTCGGCCGCACCCCCGGGTCGATCTCGGCGATCCGTCCGCTGAAGGACGGCGTGATCGCCGACTTCGACGTGACGGAGCAGATGCTGCGGCACTTCATCCAGAAGGTGCACCAGCACCGGTTCGCCCACCCCCGCGTCGTCGTCTGCGTCCCGTCCGGCGTGACCGGGGTCGAGAAGCGCGCCGTCGAGGAGGCGACGCTGTCGGCCGGTGCCCGCCAGGCGTACCTGATCGAGGAGCCGATGGCTGCGGCGATCGGCGCCGGCCTCCCGGTCGCGGAGCCGACCGGGAACATGATCGTGGACATCGGCGGCGGCACGACCGAGGTCGCGGTGATCTCGCTCGGCGGCATCGTCGTCTCCCAGTCGCTCCGCGTCGGCGGCGACGAGATGGACGAGGCGATCGTCAACCACATCAAGAAGGAGTACAAGCTCCTCGTCGGGCAGCAGACGGCCGAGGAGATCAAGCTCGAGGTCGGCTCGGCGTTCCGGCTGCCCGAGGAGCTCCAGGCGGAGGTCCGGGGGCGCGACATGCTCACCGGGCTCCCGAAGACGGTGATCATCTCGTCCGAGGAGGTGCGCCGAGCGCTCGACGAGCCGGTCGCGCAGATCATCGACGCCATCAAGTCGACGCTCGACAAGACGCCCCCGGAGCTCGCCGCCGACATCATGGACCGCGGCATCGTCCTCGCCGGCGGCGGGGCGCTGCTCCAGGGCATGGACGACCGTCTCAGGCACGAGACGCACATGCCTGTGCACCTCGCCGAGAGCCCGCTGACCTGCGTCGCCGTCGGGTCCGGCCGCAGCCTCGAGGAGTTCGAGGCGATCCATCGCGCCAGCCGGGCGCGGGTGCGCCGCAACGGCAGCCGTCGGTAGGAGGCGGCAACGGACCCGGTGGGGAGCGGACGTCCGCTCCTCCGGCATCTACACTGGCTCGAAGTGCCTCGTAACCGCACCGCACGCCCGGCGGTGCTGGGTGCGCCTCTGCGGCGTCCCGCCCCGGGTCAGAGCCCTTCGCGCACGACCACCCAGCTTCGCCGCCGGGTCGTCGTCGGCGTGCTCGTCCTCGTCGCCTTCGCGCTGATCACGTTGTCCTTCCGCGACGACGGAGGCGGCCCGCTCGACCGGGCGCAGGAGGCCGGTGCGAGCGCGCTGCGGCCGTTCCAGGTCCTGGCCGAGCGCGTCGCGGAGCCGTTCGAGGACGGCTACGGCTGGTTCGACGGGCTCCTCACGGCGCGCTCCGACGTGGAGCGGCTGCGCGAGGAGAACGAGGTGCTGCGCCAGCAGGCCGCCCGGGTCGAGCTCTCGACCCGCGAGAACGCGCGGCTCAAGGCCCTGCTCGCATTCCGTGACGGCCCGTCCTTCCCGGGCGGGTACGACGGTGTCGCGGCCGCCGTGATCGGCCGCCCGGCGGGTGCGTTCTCGCAGGCGGTCGTGATCGCGGCCGGAAGCGCGGACGGCATCCAGCGCAACGACCCCGTCCTCACGCAGGACGGGCTCGTCGGCCTGGTGACGCGCGTCTCGAACCGGACGGCCCGCGTGACGCTGCTCACGGACGACCGGAGCGCCGTGTCCGCCGTCGACGCGAGGACGAACGCCGCTGGCGTCGTCCGGCACGGACGCGCGGCGCGCTCCACGCTCGTTCTCGACCGCGTGCCGAAGGAGGACGTCGTGCGGGTCGGCGACTCGATCGTCACCGCAGGGTGGCGTGTCGGCCAGCTCTCGTCCCTCTATCCCCGAGGCATCCCGATCGGCCGGGTGACGAGCGTCGGCCAGGCGGACACCGACCTGTACAAGCAGGTGCTCGTGGAGCCCTTCGCCGACTTCCGGTCGCTCGACTCCGTCCTCGTGCTCGTCCCGACCGAGGGGGAGCGGCCGTGATCACGGCGATCAGGGCCGGCGTGCTCGTGTTCGCCGCCGCGATCGTCCAGGTCGCCGTCGTCTCGGGCATCGACGTGCTGGGGACGACCCCCGACCTCCTGCTCGTGGTCGTCGTCGCCGTCGCCTTCCACCGGGGGTCGCTCGCCGGGGCGATCGCGGGGTTCGGCGGAGGCCTGATCGTCGACACCGCCACGCTCGGCGTGCTCGGCGTGTCGTCGCTCCTGCTCACGCTCGCCGGGTTCTGGGCGGGGCGCTACGGCGAGACGACCGGGCGCGGCCGGAACGCCGCTCCCTACCTCGCGGTCGCCGTGATGACCGTGCTCGTGGCCGTCGGGGGGGCCGTCGTGCACTTCCTGCTCGGTGACGCGGTCGACCTGCGCGCGATCGGCGCGGGTCTCGTTCCCGCGGTGCTGCTCAACGTCGCCCTCGCAGTCGTGTTCGTCCCCTTCACCCGGTGGGCGGTCGGCGAGCCGCGCGTCGAGCGCACCCAGGAGGTCGAGCTCGTTGCGTAGGCCCGCCGCACGGTGCCGTCAGTCCCGACGAGGGCGGGGCGCGCCGCGATGAGCTCCACCACGCCGTACGGCGAGCCTCGCTCGTCTTCGCCGCGGTTCCTCCCGCCGGACCCCGGCGTCACCGCCCCGTACCGGCTCACGCCGGGGCTGGCGCTCCGCGTGGGCGTGCTCGGCGCCGTCGCCCTCGCCGTGTTCGCGGTGCTCCTCGTCCGGCTCTGGTCGCTGCAGGTGCTCTCCGGGGAGAAGTACCTCGACGCCGCCCAGTCGAATCAGCTGCGGTCGATCCGGCTCGAGGCCCCGCGGGGACCGATCATCGACCGCAACGGCAAGGTGATCGTCGAGAACGTCCCCGGCACGGCGGTGAAGCTCTGGGTCGGGGACCTGCCGGCGAAGGGGCGGTTCGACGTCATCCGTCGTCTCGCGGCGGTGCTGGACATCCCGCCGCTGAGCCTCGCGCGCGCCGTCGACGAGGGGCTCGCGGATCCGCTGACCCCGATCACGGTCAAGACCGCGGTGCACGAGGAGCAGATCGCGTACCTGTACGAGCACCAGGCCGAGTTCCCCGGCGTCCAGATCCAGCAGACGTACCTCCGCGACTACCGGTACCAGTCGACCGCCGCACAGATCCTCGGGTACGTCGGCGAGATCTCGGGCGCGGAGCTGAAGCGCAAGGCGAAGGACGGGTACGTGCTCGGCGACAAGATCGGCAAGAGCGGCATCGAGGCACGCTTCGACGAGTACCTGCGCGGCGCCACGGGGCTCGCACAGATCCGGGTCGACTCGCTCGGCCAGCCGCAGAGTCGCCTCGAGCTCCGGCGCGACCCGCGCCCCGGGAACGCCGTTCGCCTGACGCTCGACCTCGGCCTCCAGCGGACGGCCGAGAAGGCCCTCCGCTTCGGGATCGAGACCGCGCGGGAGAACGACTCCTTCTACGCGAACGGCGGCGCGATCGTCGCCCTCGACCCGCGGGACGGCGCCGTGCTCGCGATGGCCTCGTATCCGACGTTCAAGCCGTCCGTGTACGTGGGGCGCGTCGACCCGAAGAAGCTCGCGCCGCTGCTCGACGCTGACGCTGCGAAGGAGGCGAACTACCCGGGTCTGAATCGCGCCACGCAGGTCGAGTACCCGCCGGGATCGACGTGGAAGCCGGTCACGGCGCTGGCGGCGATGCAGGAGCACCTGCTCGAGCCGTACGAGTCGATCCGCTGCACGCCGCGCGCCGAGTACGGGCTCGACAAGCAGGTCTTCAGGAACTGGGACCCGAACGTGAACCGGCCGATGGCGCTGCCGGAGGCGATGGCGACGTCGTGCGACACGTACTTCTACGACGTCGGCTACCGCTTCTACACCTCCGGCGTGCAGCGGTGGTCACGCATGCAGGACTGGGCGAGCATCTTCGGCTTCGGTGGGATCACGGGCCTCGACATCGGCGGTGAGTCGGACGGGCTCGTGCCGACTCCCGGCTGGCGGAAGAAGACGTTCACGAGCGACTGGGACCGCGCGTGGAACCCGGGCGACTCGATCCAGCTCGCGATCGGCCAGAAGGACGTCACGGTCACGCCCCTCCAGATGGCGCGGTTCTACGCGATGATCGCGAACGGCGGCAAGCTCGTGACCCCGTACGTCGTCTCGGAGGTGGACACGCCGGCCGCCAACGCGCAGCGCTCGGTCGTGCTGCGGCGCTTCGCTCCGGACCCGCCGCGCGACGCGGGCGTCGACGGTGAGGCGCTGTCGGTGATCAGGGAGGGCCTGTACTCGGCCACCCACTCCGTGAACGGCACCTCGTCCGGCGTCTTCTCGACCTACCCGGTCCCGATCGCCGGCAAGACCGGGACGGCCGAGAAGGTCGTCCCGATCCCCGGGTACCCGCCCGACCACCTCGAGGACCAGTCGTGGTGGTGCGGATACGGTCCGGCCGACGACGCCCGCATCGTCGTCTGCGCCGTGATCGAGAACGGCGGCCACGGCAGCACCGCCGCTGCGCCCGCGGCGCTCAAGGTCTTCGAGCAGTTCTTCGGCGTCAAGGCTCCGGCCCCGATCCTCGTGGAGACGGATTGATCGTCGACACCCCACGTCGCCCTCTGCCGTCGCGCGCTCAGCACGTCGGGTTCGGCGCCGTCGGCGGATTCGCCCGTCGGCTCGACTGGGTCCTGCTGGCCACCGTCGGCGCGCTCGTCGCCTACGGCCTCTGGGCGGTCGACGGCATCACGCGGTTCGACATCCCCGGCTCTCCGGACTACTACTTCGACCGACAGGTCGTCGCCGTGGTGCTCGGGACCGTCGGGCTCGTGTGCGCCACGCTGATCCCGACCGGTGTCTACCGCCGCCACTGGCGGCTCGTCTACGGCGCGATGGTGGCGATGATGGTGGCCGTGATCGTCGTCGCGGACGCCGTCCGCGGGTCGAAGCGGTGGATCGAGGTCGGGCCGTTCCAGCTGCAGCCGTCGGAGCTCGGCAAGGTCGCGCTCGTGCTCGCGATCGCCGGCTTCCTCGTCGAGCGGCAGGGTCGGGCCCGGCAGCTCCGCACGGTGCTCGTGGCGGTCGGCCTCGGCATGGTGCCCGCCGTTCTCGTCTTCCTCCAGCCCGATCTCGGCACGGCGCTCGTCTACGGCGCCGCGGTCGGGGCCGTGCTCTTCCTCGCCGGCGTCCGCTGGCTCCACCTGGCGGTCCTCACCCTCGTCGTGGGCTGCGTCGCCGCCGGTGTCCTGTGGTTCCTCCCGTCGGCCGGGGTCGAGGTGCTGAAGCCGTACCAGACCGCCCGCCTCACGGGCTTCGTCGACCCGGCCTCCGACCCGGGCGGGCTCACGTACAACGTCACCCAGTCGATCACCGCGATCGGTGCGGGGGGCCTCGACGGCCGCGGCGTCCGGGAGGCGAGCCAGACGCGTCTCGACTACCTGCCCGAGCACGCGACCGACTTCGTGTTCGCCTCGTTCGCCGAGCAGCGCGGCTTCTTCGGCGCATCGATCCTCCTCCTCCTCTACCTCCTGGTCGTCTGGCGCGCATTGCGGGTCGCCACCGTCGCCAGCGACCTCTACGGGGCGATCGTCGCCGGCGGGATCGTGTTCGCCTTCCTCTTCCAGATCTTCGTCAACGTCGGGATGACGATGGGCATCGCCCCCGTGACCGGGATCCCGCTGCCGTTCTTCACCGTCGGCGGCTCCTCGATGGTCTCGAACCTGGTCGCGATCGGCATCCTCCAGTCGATCCACGCCCGTGGGGCGCACGCCGGGGGGCGCAGATGAGGGTGGGCGGCGTCCCGGTCGGCGCGCTCGTGCGGCTCGCGCGCGAGGACACGGCGCCGCACGTGTCGCCCTCCGGGCCGGTCGTCGTCATCGGTCCGCTCGCGGCGCAGCTCGCACGTGCACTCGCGGCAGGCGGCGACGCCTCGCTCGTCGTGGCGGACGGAGACCCGGCCCGCGCCTCCGTGGTCGTGTGCGTCCTCGCCGGCGAGCCGTCCGTGGCCCAGCTCGCGACCCTCCGGGCTGCGACCCGCCGCCTCACCCCCGTCGTCGCCGTCCAGACGGGTCACGCCGGCGACGTCCCGTACGTCCTCGCGACGGACGTCGTCGACTGCCCGCCGGGTCGAGGCTTCCCGATCGACGAGATCGCCGCCGCGATCGCCCGCGCCGGAGGACGCGCCGCGGCGCCCCTCGCGGCACGCCTTCCCGTCCTCGCGCCCGCCGTGACGCGTCACCTGATCGAGCGGGCCGCCGTCGTCGCCGCCGCCCTGGCTGCCGCTCCCTGGGGCGCGCGGGCGCACCTGATGCCACTCCTCTTCATCCAGACGCGGCTCCTCCGCGACGTCTCCGCCGCTGCCGGTGCCGATGACCCCGACCTCCCCGTCCTCGCGGGTGTGTCCGCTCGGCCCGAGCCGGTGATCACGCTGACCCTCGGGCTCGCCGCCCGCAGCCTCGTACGCGCGCTGCCCTACCGGGGCGCGCCGGCCCGCGCCGTCGTCGCCGCCGGAGCGACGCTCGCCCTCGGCGCCCTCGCAGCGTCGCGTCCGGGCCTACGCATCTCCTCCTGACCGGGCCACCGACGAGCGGGTCCGTCCGGACCCGGTCCTAGGATGGCGCGGACTCGCACGACCAGGAGGCACTGTGGCGGACACTGAACTGGCTGAAGAGCTGCTCCAGATCGAAGAGGCGGATGCGTGGTTCGAGTACCTGGAAGCGACCCGTGGGCAGATGCACACGCGGTACGGAGAGGTCGAGCCGTGGGCGTGGGCGCGCCTCTCGCAGCGGCTGCGGGCCGTGCGGGCGCGGCGGGCACGCCTCAAGCCGGCCGCAGCCTAGCGCCGACACCTCCAGCCGCGGGTGGTCCCCGTGCCGGACGCCTCCGGCCGCGCGACCACGCGTCGAGCCTCGACCCCCGTCGCTGCTAGCCTTGGAGTCGAGGCTCATGGCCGCCGATTTCCACACACGATGCTGCGCGACGACGGCAGCCGCCGAGGCGGCGCCCGGTTGGTGCGCGCAGACAGGAGGAGACCCGATCCTTGCCCTGGTTCCGATTTCTGAAGAAGACCGAGCGCGCGGGGGAGGAAACCGCCGCAGCACAGGCAGAGACGCCGGCCGAGACGCCGGCAGCAGACGACGACAACGCTGACGCGACGCCGCCCGAAGGGGCGGTCACCGACGCCGAACGACGCAGACGGCGCCGGGGAAGCCGCGGCGGGCGCAACCGCCGGAAGCGCACTGCGTCGGCCTCGACGTCGACCTCGACCCCGAGCGACGGGGACGGAGCGACAGCCGACGCCGCCGCACCGCGCCGGGCGGCTCGCCAGGGGCGGCAGCCCGCGGAGCGTCGTGCCGACGGCGACAAGGGAGCGAGCAAGCGTGGCGGCGGTCGAGGCGGCGGCCGACGCAAGCAGGCCCCGCGGCGCGCGCCGCTGCCGGCCGCGAAGCGGGAGCTCCTGATCTCCGTCGACGCCGGCGAGCAGCGCGTCGCGATCCTCGAGGACGACCGCGTCGCGGAGGTGTACCTCGAACGGCCGGAGCGTCGGTCGATCGCCGGGAACATCTACCTCGGCGTCGTCGACAACGTCTTGCCCGGCATGGAGGCCGCGTTCGTCGAGATCGGCCTCGAGAAGAACGGGTTCCTCTACGTCGACGAGATCGTCGCGCCCGAGCTCGAAGGGAAGGCGCGCGAGGGGAAGCGCATCACCGACCTCATCCAGCGCGGCCAGCAGATCCTCGTGCAGGCGGTCAAGGACCCGATGAAGACGAAGGGTGCCCGCCTCACCACCGAGATCTCGCTGCCCGGCCGCTTCCTCGTGTACGTGCCCTACGGCGAGGGCCTCGGCGTCTCCCGGCGCATCGAGGAGGCGGAGCGGCAGCGCCTGAAGGAGATCCTCCGCGGGATCGAGCCGAAGCACGGCGGCGTGATCGTCCGCACCGCCGCCGACGGCGCGTCGCCCGAGGACATCGAGCGCGACCTCGTGTTCCTCGAGCGGCTGTGGAAGACGATCCAGGCGCGGGCGAAGGCCGCGTCGGCGCCCGAGCTCGTGTACCAGGAGGCGGAGCTGCCGCTACGCATCGTCCGTGACCTCTTCGCGGGCGACTTCGTCGCGGCGTACGTCGACGACGATCGGGCGCACCGGCGGATCGTCGGCTACCTCAAGAAGACCTCGCCGCACATGCTGGAGCGGGTGCATCGCGACAAGGAGAAGGTGCCGCTGTTCGAGCGCTACGGTGTCGAGCGCGAGATCGCGTCCACGCTCGACCGCCGCGTCGACCTCCCTTCCGGGGGCTACCTCGTCTTCGACTACGCCGAGGCGTTCACGGTCATCGACGTGAACACCGGCCGCTTCGTGGGCTCACGGAAGAAGAGCTCGACCCAGCGGCTCGAGGACACGATCGTCAAGAACAACCTCGAGGCCGTGAAGGAGGTCGTCCGCCAGCTTCGGCTGCGGGACATCGGTGGGATCATCGTCATCGACTTCATCGACATGGCGAACCCGAAGAACCGCCAGGCCGTCGAGGAGGCGCTCCGCACGGAGCTCGAGCGCGACCGGACGAAGACGTACGTCGTCGAGATCTCGCCGCTCGGCCTCGTCGAGATGACGCGGCAGAACGTCACCGAGGGCCCGCGCGAGGTGATGACGCGGAAGTGCCCGGCGTGCGGCGGCGACGGGATCGTCGTCTCGGACGCCACGATCGCCATGGGCGTCGAGCGCCGGCTCCGCGCGCTCGCGGCCGCAGGTGCGCGGGGCGTGCAGGCCTACAAGGTGGCACTCCATCCCCAGACGCTGTCGCTGGTCGTCGGCCCCGGCGGCGATCGTCTCGCCGCGCTCGAGGCATCGACACGGCGACGGTTCTTCCTCGCTCCCGCCGAGGGTCACGTGCACGCGGACCACTTCGACGTGCTCGCCGAGGGGAAGCGCGACGACCTCCAGCCCCCGTCGTCGGTGGCCGAGGACGCGGAGCTCGAGCTGAAGCTCGTCGAGGTCGGCCTCCACGATCCCTCCGCGGGCGTCGGGAAGCTGGACGGCAGCGACGTCGTCGTCGCCGGCGCCGCCGCCCGCGTCGGCAAGCGCGTCAAGATCCGGGTCGGCCGTGTCCTCGACGGGCAGGTCTTCGCGACGCTCGTCGACGCTGGCGCGCCGCCCGCACCGATCACGTTCGAGAGCGAGGCGGAGAAGCCGACACGGGCCCCGGCGCGCCGTGCGGCGGCCGCGAAGGGAAAGCGGGAGGCTGAGCCCCCCGAGGGAGCGCAGCCCGCCGCCGCGGTGACCGCCGAGGCCGAGGAGACCGCCGAGGCCGAGGAGACCGCCGAGGCCGAGGAGACCGCCGAGACGGAGACGGAGACGGCCGCGGAGGCCGCGGCTGCCGAACCCGCTTCGGAGGGGGGAGAGGCGCCCGGTGAAGGCGAGGCCGAGAAGCCGAAGAAGAAGACCCGCCGAGGCTCCCGAGGTGGGCGGCGGCGCAAGAAGAAGCCGACCGAGCCCGCAGGGGGCGCAGCGGTCGAGGAGGCGCCGGCGGGCGAGCCGGAGGAGGACGGCCGGACCTCGGGCGAGCCGCCGGTCGAGGCCGTCGCGGAGACGACGCCCGAGCCGAAGCCGAAGGCACGGCGTGCGGCACCACGCACCCCGAAGATCCATACGCCGGACTCCGGCCGTGGTGAGGCCGCCGGCGACGGCGCTGCCGCCGCCGCTGCGCCCGCTGCCGGTGTCGCTGCGGAGGCAGAGGCGGAGGCGGAGGCGGAGGCCGACGCGGAGCCCGCGCCCGGCGCGGCGGCGGACGGGGAGAAGCCGAAGAAGAAGGCTCGACGTGGCTCGCGCGGCGGGCGGCGCCGGCGCAAGCCGGCCGGAGCCGGGGCCCAGGCGGCGTCGGGAAGCGGCGACGACGAGCCCGAACACGCGGCGACGGCGACCGTGACCGCGGGCGGCGGCGACTACGTGCCGATGTCCGAGTGGGAGGACGACTTCGACGCGTAGCGCGGCCCGGGCGCGCCGACCCGGCGGCGCTCGGTCGATTCGCCGCACGGGGGATTCGCTATCATGCGACGGCTCGCGGGCGCCTGCCCGCGATTCCCCTGCAGACGCCCGCAACCTCTTCCTTCCATGAGCTACGCAATCGTCTCCATCGGCGGCAAGCAGTACCGCGTCCGCGAGGGCCAGCAGGTCCTGGTCGATCGCATCGCGCTCGACGACGGTGAGACGTTCACGCCGCCCGTGCTGCTGGTCGGCGGTGACGGCGACACCGCGATCGCGCCCGAGGGCCTCACGGTCACGGCCCGCGTCGTCGGGCAGGAGCGAGGCCCGAAGATCCGGATCGGCAAGTACCGCAAGCGGACGGGCTACCGGAGGCACACGGGCTTTCGCGCTGCCCTGACGAAGGTCGAGATCGAGTCGATCGGCACCGGGGCGGCCGCGAAGCGCACGCGTGCCGCGAAGGCGGAGCCGAAGACGGACGCGGCTCCCGCCGCCGCCGGGTCGGTGCCCGAGGGATACGAGAGCATGACGATCGCCCAGATCAAGGATGCGGTTGCGGGATGGGAGCCGGCCGCCCTTCGGGCCGCTCTCGAGTACGAGCAGGAGCACGGAAAGCGGAAGGGCGCGCTCACCGTGCTCGAGTCCGCGATCGCCGGCCAGGAAGGCGGGTAGGACATGGCACACAAGAAGGGGCTCGGCTCCTCGAAGAACGGGCGCGACTCCGAGAGCAAGCGCCTCGGCGTGAAGATCTTCGCCGGGCAGCAGGTGAAGGCCGGCATGATCATCGTGCGGCAGCGCGGCACGCGGTTCCGCCCGGGGCCCGGTGTCGGGCTCGGCCGCGACGACACCCTGTTCGCGCTGCGCGAGGGCGTCGTCGAGTTCCGGCGCTCCGGCGACCGTCGCACGGTCGCGGTCACCGAACAGGTCTAGCGCGTACCCACGATCGGCGCGCCGACGCCGGCCCTCGGTCCGTCGTCCGGCGGATCGGGAGCGCATCCTCCGGACGGAGGACGATGGTCCACGACCGAGCGCAGATCCGGGTCGAGGCCGGCCGCGGGGGGGACGGGGGCCTCAGCTTCCGCCGGGAGAAGCACGTGCCGAAGGGAGGGCCCGACGGCGGTGACGGCGGGCGTGGCGGCGATGTCGTGCTCGTCGCCGACCCGGCGCTTCGTGATCTCTCGACGCTGCGCGGGAAGGCCGTGTACCGGGGCGCTCGGGGAGGCAACGGGGGCGGGAGCCGGAGGCACGGGGCAGACGGAGACGACGTCACCCTGCGCTTGCCGGTCGGAACGCAGGCATTCGAGGACGACATGCTCCTCGTCGACCTCGCGCACCCGGGAGCCCGCGTCGTCGTCGCGCGCGGCGGCAGCGGGGGCCGTGGCAACGCGCGCTTCGCGACCCCGACGCGGCAGACGCCGCGGTTCGCAGAGACGGGTCTCCCGGGCGAGGAGCGGGAGCTCGAGCTTCGCCTCAAGCTCCTCGCCGACGCCGCGCTGGCCGGGCTCCCGAACGCCGGGAAGTCGTCGCTGCTCCGGCGGATCTCGAATGCCCGGCCGAAGGTCGCCGAGTACCCGTTCACCACGCTCACACCGGTGTTGGGGACGGTCGACGGCCCCGACGACAGGCAGCTCACCGTCGCGGACGTCCCGGGGCTGATCGAGGGCGCGAGCGCCGGCGTCGGCCTCGGGCACGAGTTCCTCGCGCACCTCGAGCGGGCACAGGTGCTCGTCCACGTGATCGACGGCTCCGAGGGCGACGCGGACGACCGGTTCGCGATCGTCGACCGCGAGCTCGCCCTGTACGGCGCCGATCTCGAGCAGCGCCTCCAGCTCGTCGTGCTCAACAAGGCCGATCTCACGTTCGAGCCGGCGCCGTTCACGGTCGTCGACCCGCGCATCGTGGGCGTCCTGCGCGTCTCCTGCGCGACCGGCGCCGGGATCGACGCCCTCGTCCGCGAGCTCTTCCGCCTCTGCCCCGAGTCGGCTCCCGGGCCCGACGGCGACGGCGACGGGCTCCCGGAGTTCCTCGAGTACCGCCCGCGCCCGGCCCGCCGGCGCGGCTTTCGCGTCCTGCGCACGGATCGCGGGCTTCGCGTCGTCGGAGAGCCGCCGCCCGACGACGAGCTGGAGGAGGCGCTGCGGGACGCCGGGGCACGGCGGGGGATGATCGTCGAGATCGGCGGCGAGGAGCTCGAGTGGACGCCGTGACGGGTCTCCTCGGAGGTGCGTTCGACCCTCCGCACGTCGGGCACGTGACGCTCGCACGGCGGGCGATCGAGCGCTTCGGCCTCCAGCGGCTGCTCGTCCGCGTCGTCGTGTCCCCGGGGCACAAGCACGTCGCCACGCCTGCGGAGGATCGTCTCGCGCTCGCGCGCGTCGCGTTCGCGGCGCTCCCCGGGGCCGAGGTCGCGCTCGACCCGCACGACCGGACCGTCGACTCGCTCGAGGAGCTCGCGCTCGACGATCCGATCTTCCTCGTCGGGGCCGACGAGTTCGCGTCGTTCCTCGACTGGAAGCAGCCCGACCGTGTGCTCGAGCTGGCCCGTCTCGCCGTTGCCACGCGACCGGGGTACCCGCGGGCCCAGTTGGAGCCCGTGCTCGCCGGGCTGCGTCGGCCCGACCGGGTGACGTTCTTCGAGATCCCACCACAGCCGGTCTCGTCGTCCTCGATCAGGTCGATGGTCGCCGCGGGGACGTCGATCGAGGGGCTCGTCACGCCGGAGGTCGCCGGTGAGATAGCACGCCGCGGCCTGTACCGCGGCGCCCGCGGCGAGCCGGCGTCGGGATAGACTCCTGGACGACATCGGAGAGGACGCACCCGACTGACCCCGCTCGAGCAAGCCCGACGCATCGCCGCCCTCTGTGAGGAGAAGCTGGCAGCCGACGTCGCGATCCTCGACATGCGCTCGGTGTGTGACTACACGGACTACTTCGTGATCGCCACGGGGCGAAACCCGCGCCAGACCAAGGCGATCCACGACGACGTCGCGGGCGCGCTGAAGCACGAGCACCGTCTGTTGCCGCGCTCCGTCAGCGGGCTCCCCGAGGCGACCTGGATCGTCGACGACTACCTCGACGTCGTGCTCCACGTGTTCACGCCGGAGACGCGCGAGTACTACCGCCTCGAGGACCTGTGGCACGACGTGCCGAAGGTCGCGGCCGCGGGCTGAGCGCCGACATGGACGCCTCGGTCGTCGCGTGCTCGACGTGCGGCAAGAAGCTCCGTGTGCGGCGCGCCGCGCCGGGGCCGCCGAAGTGCCCGGGCTGCGGTGAGCGTGTGCCGTGGATCGTCGAGGCGGACGACGGGTCGTTCGCCGAGGAGGCGCGCGGGCCGATCCCAGCGCTCGTCGACTTCTGGGCGCCCTGGTGCGGCCCGTGCCACGCCGTCGCGCCCGTGCTCGAGCGGCTCGCGGCCCGGCACGCGGGGTCGCTGAAGGTCGTCAAGGTCGACGTCGACCGGAGCCCCGGTCTCGCCGCGCGTTTCCAGACGTCCAGCATCCCCCTGCTCGTGCTCGTGCGCGACGGCGTCGAGCTTGAGCGCATCGTCGGTGCCCAGCCGCTCCCGGCGCTCGAGGCGTTCCTCGCGCCGCACCTGCGGTAGCCTGCCCGACGGTCAGCGGGCCACCGCGGCGGCGCTCGGCGGCGGGTCGCACGACGATCTACAATTCGTCGCTCTGGGGCCGTAGCTCAGCTGGGAGAGCGTTTGGCTGGCAGCCAAAAGGTCACGGGTTCGAGCCCCGTCGGCTCCACTCCCCCGGTGCGTGCACCGGGAGCCCTACGCGCGGTCGAGCAGCCCGGCGAGGCCGTCGAGCTCCGCCGCGATCTGTGCGCGGTCGTCGGGATCGGTGATCGCGGTGAGGGCGTTGGTCGCCAGCGCGCAGGCGTTGCGCGCTCCCGGGAGATCGCCCGCCTCGAGCCTGGCGCGGGCGACCGCCTCGAGGGCGGCGGCGCGATCCCATTCCTCGAAGCCCTCGCCCCCGGCCTCGACGAGGTCGAGGCAGCGCCCCGCGTGCCGGAGAGCGGGCTCGGGATGGCCGAGCGTCGCGTAGACGCGAGCGCACAGCCACTCCGCCGCGCGAGGTTGGCGGTCGTGCCGACCCTCCCCCAGTGCCAGCGCGAGGCATGGGCGCGTGGACGAGCTCGTCGTTCGCGGCCACCGAGCGCCGACCCTGCTCGAGCAGCCCCCACGCGTGGTTGTAGAGGTCGACGGCGAGCCGGCGGTGCGTCTCCGCACCGACCGGCTCGCCGCGCGATCCGCTCAAGGAGTGGTCACGCTCCGACGACCGTGATCGTCCGGGTCGCGAAGCGCCCGTTCTCGGTGTTGAGCTCGACCACCGCCGTGTACCGCTTCCCCTTCGCGACCGTCACCGGCAGGCGCAGCCGCACCGTGCAGTCCGCCCCGAGGGGCACCGCCGTCTGCTGAACCCCGACGAGGGTCGCGCCGAGCGAGACGCGGGTCGTCGTGCCGACCGTCGTTCCCGCCGCGTTGTTCGCGCAGAACGAGCGGACGTAGACGGTCGCGGCCGGGTTGCGGGAGCCCCCGCGGACGCGGATCAGGCCGTTTCGCGCATCGACGGGCGTCGCCGAGCTCGCGAATCGCGGCTGCGCGGGCTTCGCGCCCCCGTCGCCGCGATAGATGCCGCTCTGCCAGAGGCTGCCCTGCGAGTCCTGCATCACGAACCAGACGAACATCTCGACGCGCTGATCCTTGCGCGCGATCGTCATCGCCTGCCGGACGTACGCCGCTTGCTGCGCCTCGGTGACGCCCTTCGGCTCGCCCGGCTTCGTCTCGTGACCGTACTCCGTGATCCAGATCGGGATGTTCGTGCGCCCGAAGCGCTTGTCGAGGTCCTTCTCGAACTGCTTCAGGGACGTGAGGCCCACGTTCGGGTAGCGCAGCTTCTGGTTCGGCTTCTGGCTCACGGGGAACGGATACGGATGCTGGGCCCAGGCGTCGAAGCGGAGGCGCTTGTTCGCCTTCGCGATGCCCTGCATGAACGTCGCGGGGGCGACGGTGTCGGTCTGCCCCTGTCGCTTCCGGTTCCGACCGTTCGACGACGTCTCGCCGATCGCGACGAGGGCCTTCGGGTTCCCGCTCTTGATGCCCGCGATCCCGGCGGCGGCGAGCCTCGCGTACAGCGCGGGGGACACGATCTTCCCCTTGCTGTTGAACTGGGGAAGGAAGAACGTGCCGAGGTTCGACTCGTTCCAGATGCCGTAGAAGCCCACGTACGGGTATCCCGGGTACCGCCCCGAATAGCGCGCTGCGACCGCCTGTGCGAAGGCCTGGAAGTCGCTCCAGCGCTTCGGCATGTACTGCGGCTTCGACTGTCCGCTGGCCCACGACGGGGTGCCCCAGATCGTGATCAGCACCTCCATGTCGCGCTGCTGCGCATTGCGGATGAACTCGTCGAGGTCGTCGAACTGGTACGCGGGATCGAAGGGGTCGCGTGGGTTCGCCGGCCTCGTCGGTGCAGTGAGATGCCATTGGACGAGCGTTCGGACGATGGATGCGCCGTTCTGTCCGGCGCGGTCGAGCGCCTCCTGTCGGCCGCCGTCGAATCGGAGCACCGGGTCGTCGTGGAAGCCGACCCACATCCGGTCGGCTGCGACGCCGGTCGCGGTTGCTGCAGCAGCCACGACGCTGGCGACGGCGAACAAGAGAACGAGACGTCTCACGGGGAAGCTACCTCCTTGAGGGGGACGATCGACATCCACGCTAGCGATGCCGCGTTAGCACGATGTGAAGGGCCAGTCGCCCTTTCGACACGAACCCGCTACCCCCTCGTTCGACCTCCCCTCGTAGCGTGAGCGAGGTCAGCCACGAAGGGAGAAGGAGGTCGAGATGGGAGCGACGCTCGCGCTCGCGGAGCCGACGTATACGGCACCTGCGATCAGCTTCGAGACGGAGACGGCACAGGCCGACGAGGCGGTCTGGTGGGTCGTGTTCGTGGGTCTCGCCTACGCGGTTGCACTCGCGTGGGCCACGTACTGCCGGATCACCGGCGGATACCCGGAGATCTCGTTCGGGTGGAAGGGCTTCAAGGTTGCCTGCAAGTCGGCGCCCTGAGCCCGAGCAGTGGGGAGGCGCTCGCCTGGGCGCCTCTCCACCGCTCCTCGCGCGCGGCATGTGCAAGAGGTACGGAACGACCTGTGCGCTCGACGGGGTGGACATCTCGGTCGACCACGGCGAGATCGTCGGTCTCGTCGGCCCGAACGGCTCCGGGAAGACGACGGCGCTCCTCGCGGTTGCCGGGCTCGTCCGCCTCGATGCCGGGGAGGCGGTCGTTGCCGGGTGCGCTGCGGGCACGCTGTCCGCCCGAAGGGCGCTCGCGCTCGTCCCGGACGACCCCGGCGGCCTCGACGAGCTGACGGTGGCCGAGCACATCGACCTCGTGCTCGCGCTGCACGGCTCGGGCGAGCGGGGGCGCCGGCGTGCGGGCGTCGTCGCCGGGTCCCTGGGCCTCGACCGGCATCGCGCGGTGCGGCTCGGGTCGCTGTCGCGGGGCCTGCGCCGCCAGGCCTCCATCGTCGCTGGCCTCGCGGTCGACGCCCCTCTCGTCGTCGTCGACGAGGCGACGGCGACGCTGGACCCGGAGGCCGTCGTCGTCCTCCGTGAAGCGCTCCGTGTGCGCGCAGCGGCAGGCAGCGGCGTTCTCCTCGCCACCCAGGACCTCCACTTCGCCGAGCAGCTGTGCGACACCGTCGTCGTGCTCGGGCGCGGTCGCGTGCTCGCCTCGGGTGGGCCAGGCGCCCTGCGCCGGGCGCACCGCGCGTCGAGCCTCGAGGAGGTCTTCCTCGTCGAGACCGGAGCGGGCGTGCTCCGCGAACGGGTGCGGCGTGAGCTGGCCGCTCTTTGACGCGACCGCACGGGCACAGGTGCGGCGCCTCCGGAGCGCGGCCCGGCGTGCGCCGCTCGCGACGGCGACCGCAACCGCGGCGTGGGCCCTGTCGCCGGTGCTCGCCGTCCGGGCGGGTGGGCGCGTGGCGGAGATCCTTGCGCCCGTCCTCGCGGATGCTCGACTCGCGCGCGCGGTCGTGATCGGCCTGGTCCTGCCGGCAGCAGCCGCTGGGGCAGCAGTGGCGCTGGCGTCACCCGGCGTCGCCGCCCTCGGCGGGTCGGTGGCATCGGCACCCGTCTCCTGCTCGGCGGCCTACGCCGCCGTCGTCCTCCCACGATTGATCCTGACGACCGTGCTCGTCGCCCCGCCGGTCGTCGCGACCGTCGTCACCGTCTGTCTCCCGTCGCCGGGGGGCGTCCCTGCGGCCGCCGGCGTGCTCGCCGTGCTCGCCGCCTCCACGGCGACGGGCGGCCTCGTCGCAGAGAGCGTGCTCAGGCTCGTGCGGAGGGTGTCGATCCCGATCGGCCTCGGGGTGCCCGCGGTCGGAGCGGCCGCCATCTGTGCGGCGAGCGAGCTCGCGGCCCGGGGGTTGTCGGGGTCGGTCGGCTCCGCGGTGGGGGTGGCCACCGCGGGCTCGATGCTGGGGGTCGCGACGGGGGCTCTGTGGCTCGTCGTCGCCTCCGGGCGACCCTCCGCCGTCGTGCGGCGGCGTGTCCGCACGCGTCGGCGCGTGTTGCCCCCGGTCGAGGCGAGCGCCCTTGCCGTGCTCGTGCGGGCGCCGGACATCCGGCCTGCCCTCGTCACGGCTCTCTGCTTCGGCGCGGTGTCGCTGGCGCTCGGAGCGCTCGCGGCGGAGATCGGGCCGGCCGTGCTCCTGGCATCGGGTGTCGCGGCGCTCGGAGCCGCGCTCGCGCCGCTGTCCGCTGCCGGGAAGGTGTCCGAGGGGCGGTGGCTCTGGTCGGTGGGTCGGCCGCTCCGGATCACCGTCGGGTGGCTCGCCGCGACCGCGGCTGCCGTGCTCGCCGTGATCGGCCCGCTCGTGGGTGCCGGCGTGCTCGCAGGAGCAGCTGTGGCGGCCCTCCACGGAACCGTGATCGCGATCGTCGCCTGGGCCGCAGGGATTGCCGCCGGCGCCCTCGTCCCCCGCCGGTCTCCGTCCCTCGCCGACGATGCCGCCGTGCTCGCGGCGTTCGTCGCCGTCGCCTCGGTCGGGGTCTCCGGGATCGCCGGTGTCCAGGAGGTCATGGCGCGCGTCGGTGCGCCCGGCCTCGTCGGAACGGCGCTCGCTCTCGGGCTCTGGTGCGCCTTGGCCGGCGTGCTCCAGTGGAGGCGGGTCGGAGGCGCCTGATGCTCGAGCCTGCCGACAGCGTCGTGCTCGCAGCCGGTGTGCGTCTCGAAGGAGCCGTCGTGGTCGACGACCTTCGGGGGAGCCGGCTTCCCGTCAATCCCACGGCGCGGTTCGTGCTCGAGCGTTCCGGCTGGCCGCTCGGAGAGATCGCGATCGAGCTCGCCGCGGCGTACGGGCTCGACCCCGGGCAGGCCCGCGACGACGTCTTCGCCTTCGCGTTCCGGCTCAACCGGCTGCTGCTCGCGAACGTCGACCGGGGACGCGGACCCGTTGCGCGCATCGCCTCGTGGGTCGGCGCCGTGCTGCATCTCGCCCCCTCCGGTGGGTACCCACGTCCCGCATGGCGGCGGGTCGCACTCGACACCACCTCCCGCCTTCGGTCGGGAGTGGGCGCCGTGTCGGCGGTCCGGGCGCGTGCCGTCGCGCTCGGCGTGCTCGCGGCGGCGCTCGGGACGCAGACGGCCGGGCTCTCGCGGGTGGCGCCGCCGACCGCCTGGTTGGCCGTCGGGGCCGCCGTCGCCGTCGGTCTCGCCGTGCACGAGGCCGGTCACGCGCTCGCGTTGTCCGGTGTCCCGGCGGCGATCGCCCTCGCCGGGTCGCGGACGTTCGTCATCCACAGCCGGCTCGTCGGAGCCCGGCGCCGGCTCGTCGCGGCCGCCGGGCCCTCGGTGCCGATCGCGCTGGCGACGCTCGCGGCGGGAGTGGCCCAGCCCGTCGAGAGCACGGCGCTCGCGCTCGCCGGCTGCGCGTTCGGTGGCCATGCGATCGGTCTCACCGTGGCGACACGAGACGGGAGGGAAGCGTGCGGACAGTGAGAGCAGCGATCCTCGGGACCGTGGCTGCGGGGGTCCTCGCGTACACGGTGGCGACCGCGGCCGTGATCGTCGTCGCATCGTCCGGGTCCGTGCTCGACCTGGGGCTCGGTCCCGTCGCGGTGCTGTCGGTCGACCAACTCCCCGACGACGGCGGAACCGTGACGACGCTCGGGCCGGGGCTGATCGTCGTCGCCCTCGTCGGCGGCCTCGCCAACGCGGTCGCGGCGTTCGTGATCGCCCGGCGGGAGAGACGGCGTCCCGGCCGAGCTCGGTGACGACGCCGCCATCGCGTAGACTGCGCGCTCATGGTCTGGGAAGCGGTCTTCATGCTCGTGTTGCTCAAGATCCCCGTCGTCTACCTCGCGCTGGTCGTCTGGTGGGCGATCCGGGCTGAGCCGGCCGACGACCAGCTCGTCGTCGCCACGGTGTCCGACACGCCGCCGACCGGCCCCGCGTGGGGCGTCGGCGATCGCTCGCGCCCCGCCGGTCGTCGGTCTCGCGGTCCCCTCCGTCCGATCCCCGGGCGTCCGAGGTCGGGCGTCACCCGTGTCGAGGTCCGCCGATGAGCACGATCGATCGCCCGGACGCCGCCACGCGTCATTCGTCGGTCGATGCCGTCGCCGGCCTGCTCGCAGTCGGGTCGTTCGTGCTCTCGGGGATCGCGGCAGGACTGGGACTGCTCCTCCAGCTCGACGCCCACCCCGCGCGGACCGCTCCCGTCGCCCTCGTGCTCGCGATCGTCGCGGGGCGCATGAGCACGCGGTTCGAGCGGCTGGCGTTCGCCGCCGTCGTCGCAGCCATGATCGCCTGGGTCGTCGGGATGACGCTCGTGGTGATCACCGAGAACCCCATCATCTAGGCCTCCGGCGCTCGCTCGGGATCGTCGCGCGGCCTCTGTGAGGGCGCTGCTACAACTCGTGCAATGCCAGGGCACGAGCTGAACGGACTCAACGTCGCCTACGTCGCCCAGTTGCTGGAGGACTACCTCGACGCCCCGGCGAGCGTCCCCCGCGAGTGGCGCGACGTCTTCGAACGGGACGGTGACGTGTTGCTCGCGCTCCCGGGCCTCCGGCGCCTCGCAGAGCCGCAGGCACCTCGTCCGGGCCCCATGGTCGCACGGGCGACGCCCGCGCCGCCGGCCCCTCCGGCCCCGCCGTCGCAAGGCGCACGCCCCGATCGCGTCGACGAGCCGCCGCGGCCCGGCGCGTCTCCGATGCCCGTGGTGCCGGCGGTCGCAGCCGAGGTCGTCGTGGAGGCTGCACCGTCTACTCCGGCCCCGGCCCCAGCCCCGGCCCCAGCCGTCGCAACCGCGGCACCGGCGCAGGTCGTGCGCGCCGCGCCGCCGACGGACGAGCGCCACGTGTCCGAGCCCGACGACGAGCTTCTGGGGGCGATCGCTGCCGCGGCCCGTCTCGTCAAGGCGTACCGGACACACGGGCACCTCGCTGCCCGCCTCGATCCGCTGGGATCCGAGCCGATCGGCGACCCTGCGCTCGACGAGACCCGCTTCAACCCGGCATTGACGCCGGAGCTGCTGGAGAGGATCCCCGCACGCCTGCTGAACCTGTCCGTCGAAGGAGAGACGCTGAAGGACGCGCTTCCCCGGCTGCGGGACGTGTACACGGGGACGATCGCGTACGAGGTCGAGCACATCTCGGACTACGCCGAGCGCATGTGGCTTCGACAGGCGATCGAGTCAGGGCGATTCCGTCGGCCGCTCCCGGCCGAGGAGCGCAGAGCGCTGCTCGCGCGGCTCTCGCAGGTCGAGGGCTTCGAGCAGTACCTCCGCCGGGCGTTCCTCGGGCAGAAGCAGTTCTCGCTCGAGGGGCTCGACGTGCTCATCGTCATGATCGACGAGGCGGTCGAGTCTGTCGCGGCATCGGGTGCCCACCAGGTGGTGATCGGGATGGCCCACCGCGGTCGGCTCAACGCCCTGGCCCACGCCGTCGGGCGCTCGTACGAGTCGATCCTCCGCGAGTTCGAGGGAGAGCGGTCGTACGACGCCCTCGTCGTCGATCCGGAAGGCGGGACCGGGGACGTGAAGTACCACCTCCCCGCCTCCGGCACCCGCGCGACGCGTGCGGGCGAGATCGACGTCGCGCTGATCCCCAACCCGAGCCACCTGGAGGCCGTCGACCCCGTCGTCGAGGGCCGGGCCCGTGCCGAGCAGACGGACCGGTCGGGCGGCCCGGGGCTCCACGACCCGACCGTCGCCCTGCCGCTCCTCATCCACGGCGACGCCTCGTTCGCCGGCCAGGGGATCGTTGCCGAGACGCTCAACCTCCAGGGCCTCGACGGCTACACGACGGGCGGCACCCTCCACCTGATCGGGAACAACCAGGTCGGCTTCACGACGGACCCGTTCGAGGGCCGCTCGACGCGCTACTGCAGCGACCTCGCCAAGGGGTTCGACGTTCCGATCATCCACGTCAACGCCGACGACCCGGAGGCTGCGATCTCGGCGGTCCGGCTCGCGCTCGCCTTCCGGGAGGAGTTCGGCGACGACGTCGTCATCGACCTCGTCGGCTACCGGCGCTTCGGGCACAACGAGCAGGACGAGGCGTCGTACACGCAGCCGCTCCAGGTCGCGCGGATCGAGTCGCAGCCGACCGTTCGCCAGCAGTATGCGGAGCAACTCGTGCAGGAGGGTGTGCTCACCGAGGACGAGGTCGAGGCGATGGAGACGTCGGCCACCGAGTCGCTCCGTGAGGCGCACGAGCGCCTCCGGGCGGCGATCGCCGAAGCGCCACCGGTGCCGCCGCCGGCGGGGGAGCCGGCGGGCGGCCCACCCACCGGCGACGCCGTGATCACCGCCGTGTCCGGAGACCGCCTGCGGGCGCTGAACGAGGAGCTCCTCCGCGTGCCACCCGGGTTCGCGGTCAACCCGAAGCTCGCCCGCCAGCTGGAGCGCAGGAACGACGCGATGGAGCAGGGCGGCATCGACTGGGGCCAGGCGGAGGCGCTCGCCTTCGCGTCGCTGCTCGAGGACGGGATCCCGATCCGACTCACGGGTCAGGACACGGAGCGCGGCACGTTCTCGCATCGACACCTCGTCCTGCACGACCACCGGACGGGCGGCATCTTCGCCCCGATCCAGCACCTCGCGGGCGCGAACGCGTCGTTCGAGGTGTTCAACTCTCCGCTCTCCGAGTTCGCGGTGCTCGGCTTCGAGTACGGCTACTCCGTCGCCGCGCCGGACGCGCTCGTGCTCTGGGAAGCCCAGTTCGGGGACTTCGCGAACAGCGCCCAGGTCGTGATCGACCAGTTCATCACCGCCGGTCGCTCGAAGTGGGGCCAGACGTCGCGGCTCACGTTGCTGCTCCCGCACGGATACGAGGGGAACGGCCCGGAGCACTCGAGCGCGCGGCTCGAGCGGTTCCTGCAGCTGGGGGCCCAGGACAACATCCGTATCGCCAGCCCGACGACCGCGGCGCAGTACTTCCATCTCCTGCGGCGGCAGGCGCTCGATGCGACCGCGCGGCCGCTCGTCGTGATGACGCCGAAGGGCCTGCTCCGCCTCCGGCACGCCGCATCGTCGTTCGAGGAGCTCGCAGACGACTCGTTCAGGATGGTGCTCGACGACCCGAGCGCCGACCGGGAGCGGGTGCGGCGGCTGGTGCTCTGCTCGGGCAAGGTGTACTACGACCTCGTCGGGCACGACGAGCGCGCCGGCGCCCACGCGGTGGCGATCGCCCGACTCGAGCAGCTCTACCCGTTCCCCGTCGATGCAGTGGCGGCGCTCGTCGCGTCGTACCCGCACCTCGACGACATCGTCTGGGCGCAGGAGGAGCCGCAGAACATGGGGCCGTGGCGCTCGATCAGGCATCGCCTGGACGACGCGGCACGATCGAGCTTCGGGGTCAGTGCGAGCCGCTACGTGGGTCGCCCGTGGCGGGCGAGCCCGAGCGAGGGGTACCCGACTGCGCACCAGCGCGAGCAGGATCGGATCGTCCGCACCGCGCTCACCGGCGCCGACTGACGGCGCGTCCCGTCGAGGGCGGGTCGAGCGCGCTCAGACCGGGCCGCGTCGGGCGGCCGCCGCCTTCTTCGTCGCCCCCGCCGCCTTCGCGGCGAGCTGCGGCCCGTGCTTCCGGGCTGCCTCGAGCAGCTGGCGGCGCTGCTCCGGCGGGAGCTTCACCCACGTTCGATAGAGCACGAACGCGACGGCGGTCGGGCTTCGCGGGATGCGCGGCATCGGGGCATCGTCGCATATCGGCGCGGGCGCATGCAGACATGTCAGAAGTGACCGGCTTGCAGGGAATTCGTTCCGCGGTACACTCCCGCGGGGAGGCACTACGACGAGGACCGGAGGTTCGTCTCGGTGGATTCCGACACCACTCTTTCACGTGCGATCGAGGAGCACCTCGCCCTGCGAGAGCGGAACGCCGCGCTCGATGGCGAGATGCCGTTGACGGAGTACCAGCCCGACGACCCGTTCGAGAACCACCCGCTGTTCAAGTCCGAGGAGCAGGCACGGCTGGAGGAGACGCTCGAGCGCGTCGAAGCGCCGGAGCCGGTGCGATCGGTGCTGCCGTGGCCCGGCGAGGCGGACGCCGAGGACGACGCGTCGTCCGTCGACGAGAACCTCTGGACGCGGTCTCGCGATTTCGACTGGGGCGACTAGCCGGGCTCGCCGTACGCCGGTGACGGTTCGCGGCGAGCGCTAGCCCGGCGCGAGCTCGACGTCGCTGTGCCCCAGCTGCTCCGCCGGCGGCGCCTCGAAGGTGTGCGCGAGACGGCGGAACGGCCCCTCCTCGGCGAGGAGCGTGCGCTCGGTCCCCCGCTGGACGATCCTGCCGCGCTCGATCACGAGGATCTCGTCGGCGCGGCGCACCGTCGCCAGCCTGTGGGCGATGATGATCGAGGTCCTGCCGTGGAGGAGCGTGTCGAATGCGCGCTCGATCAGGACCTCGCTGGGCCGGTCGATGTTGGACGTCGCCTCGTCGAGGATGAGGATCCGGGGATCCGCGAGCAGGGCTCGTGCGATCGAGATCAGCTGACGCTCTCCCGCCGACAGCCCGGCGCCGCCCTCGCGCACGACGTGGTCGAGCCCGAGCTCGAAGCGTGCTGCGACACGGTCGACGCCGACCGCGCCGGCAGCTGCCTCGACCTCCTCGTCGGTCGCCTCGGGCCGTCCGAAGCGGATGTTGTCGGCGATCGTCCCACTGAAGAGGAACGGATCCTGGAGCACCACGCCGAGCTGTCGACGGTACGTGCGCAGCTGAACGAGCCGGAGGTCGGTGTCGTCCACGAGAACCGCGCCCTCCAGCGGGTCGTAGAAGCGCGCGATGAGCTTCGCGGTCGTCGACTTGCCGCCTCCGGACTCGCCCACGAGCGCGATGCACCCGCCGGGCGGGATGTCGAGCGCGATCCCCTTGACGACGGGATCGTCGCCATAGGCGAACACGACGCGATCGAGCACGAGCCGTCCCTCGATCCGGCGCATCGGCTTCGCACCGGGGCGATCGACGATGTCCCGTTCCGCGTCGAGGACGGTGGAGATCTTCTCCATCGCCGCCGCTGCGGCCTGCACCTGCCCGTAGAGCTCCGACAGCTCCTGCAGCGGCTGGAAGACGAGCGAGAGCAGCCCGACGGCGGCGACCAGCGTCCCGATCTCCAGCGCCCCGGCATCGATCATGCGGGCCCCGGCGAAGAGGACGGCGGCCGTCGCGAACACACCGAGGAACTGGATCGCCGGGAAGAAGACCGACGAGAGGCGCTGGGCGCGGACGTTGGCCGTGCGGTTCGCGTCGTTCAACTCGTCGAACTCGCGCTGGAACGCCCGCTCGCGGTTGAACGCCTGCACGATCGCCATGCCCGAGACGGACTCGGCGAGCTGCGCCGTCACGGCGGCGATCCGCGTGCGGACCTCCGAGAACGCGACGTGCGAGCGGCGTTGGAACCAGCGTGTCACCAGCATTCCCGGGGGGAGAACGAGCAGGGCGACGAGACCGAGGCGCCAGTCGAGGAGGAAGAGCCCGAGTACCGCCGCGATCAGGGTGAGGGAGTTGACGACGAGCGTCGTCAGGCCCTGGTTGAGCACGTCGGACAGCGCGTCGACGTCGCTCGTGAGGCGCGCGATGATCCATCCGGCCTTCTGCTCGGAGAAGTAGCGCAGGGAGAGGGAGGTCAGGTGCTCGAACAGGTTCCGACGGAGCTCCACCACCATCCGCTGCCCGATGCCGGCGAGCATCAGCCACGTCGCGGTGCCGAGCCCCCAGGCGAGCGCGTTGACCACGACGTACAGGACGACGTCGACCGTGAGACGCGTCCGGTCGCCGGCGCGAATGCCTGCGTCGATGACGTCCCCGACGATGTGCCAGCCCACGACGGGGGCTGCGGCCGAGCACGCGGCGAGCAGCATCACGCCGAGCGCGCGGCCGCGCTGGCCCTCCGTGTAGAGCCACAGGCGGGAGAGGCCCGTGCGATGTCTCCTACGCGGCAACGGCCTCGTCTCCGAAGAGAGTCGCGAACGGCCCGGGACGGGTGATGAGCTCGGAGGGATGTCCTTCCTCCACGATCCGCCCGTCGGCGAGCACGACGGCGCGGTCTGCGACGAGCACCGTGGAGAGGCGTTGGCTCGCGAGCAGGACGGTCCTGCCCGCGACCGCGGAGCGGAGGTTCGTGACGAGGTGTCGCTCGGTCTCCGTGTCGACCGCCGACATCGGGTCGTCGAGCACGAGGATCCGGGCGTCCGCGACGAGGGCCCGGGCGAGCGCCACCCGCTGGCGCTGTCCTCCGGAGAGGTTGACTCCACGCTCGCCGATCAGCGTGTCGTAGCCGTGTGGCAACTGCTCTGCGAACAGCGACACGCCCGCGGCCTCGCAGGCCCGGAGCACCTCCTCCCAGTCCGCCTCCGGCCTGGCGGCCAGCAGGTTCTCGCGCAGCGTGACCGAGAAGAGGACGGGGCGCTGCGTGACGATCGCGACGGCGCTCCGGAGCTCCGCGAGACCGACGTCACGCGTGTCGACGCCCTCGATCCGGACGACCCCCGCCGTCGGATCGTAGAAGCGGGGGAGGAGGTTCAGGAGCGAGGTCTTCCCCGATCCGGTCGCTCCGCAGACGGCCACGATCTCACCGGGCGCGACGGCGAACGAGAGGTCGGTGAGCACGTCGCCTCCTGAGCCGTACCGGAACGACACGCGCTCGAACGACACCCCGAGGGGCCCGTCGGGCAGCAGCACGGGGCGGATGGGCTCGGGGAGCGGCTCGATGCCCTCGAGCCACGCGAACGATCGGCCCGCCGCGGCCGTCGCCCGCTGGCCGAGGTTGATGATCCAGCCGAGGGCCTCGAGCGGCCAGACGAGCTGGAGCAGCAGCGTGATGAACAGGGTGAACTCCCCGATCGTGAGCTGGCCGTCGATCGCCTCCCGGCCGCCGACCCAGAGCACGGCGGCGATTCCGAGCGTGGGGAGGAAGACGAGGCCGGGCAGGAACCGTGCCTCGACGTTCGCCTGGCGCATCGTCTCCGACCGCACCGCCTCCGCCCGCGACCCGAACCGGTCCCGGACGTCGTCCTCCCGACCGAAGGCCTGCACCATCTCGATGCCGACGACCGCCTCGTCGGTGGCCTCGGTGAGGTGGCCCTTGCGCTCCTGGACGCGGCGGGAGATCGGGAAGACGCGATGCGCGAAGAGGTACGTGAGGATCGCGATCGGCGGCATCGCGATTGCGGCGTACAACGCCAGCCGCGCGTTGACGGCGGTCAGGACGACGGCTGCGCCGACGAGCATCATCGCGCTCTGCAGCGCCTGGATCACGCCCCACCCGATGAAGTAGCGCACGGGGTAGATGTCGTTCGTGGCGCGCGAGATCACCTCGCCCGTGGCATGACGGTCGTAGAACGCCCGCGGGTACCGCAGGTACGCGTCGTAGAGCAGGCCCCTCAGGCGGGCCTCGACGGCGATGCCGATGCGGGCCGTCGAGAACCTCCGGACGAAGTTGAAGCCGAACGCGGCGGCGCCGGCGAGGACGATCCCCGCGAGATAGGGGACGAGCATCTGGGGGTGGTCGCCGTCGATCGCGTCGTCGATCGTTCGCTGCACGAGCACCGGGATCAGGAGCGAGAGCCCGGTGTAGACGAGCGCGCACGACAGTCCGACGATGACGAGGCGCCCCTGCTCCCGCCAGAGCGGGTAGAGGCGGCGAAGGGTTCCGCGGAGCGGGAGATCGACGGGGTCGACGGCGGTCACGCGGGACGCGTCCTCCGGCGCTCGTGGACGTGGGTGGTGGCGCGGCGGGTCTGTCCGATGGCCCCCTCCATCGCGGGCCCGGGCACGATCCGGAGCGGGCCGCACCATAGCAGGCGCGTCATCGGCGACATACTACAGACATCACAAAATGGTCTTGACAGACATCATTTTGATGTCATACTGCAGGCATGGATATCAGTCGCTACGTCACGGCACTCCAGCACGACCTCGCCGCCGCGGCCGCACTCGGCGACGAGGCGACCACCGAGGCGGGGCGCCGGCTGTCCGACGCCGTCGAGTCCGCCCTCACGCTCCGCGTCCTCGACCTCTTGACCGAGGCCGCCGTCGCCCTGAGTGGCACGCTGCGCTCGGGGCACGTGGAGGTCCGCCTCGCGGGGCGCGAGCCCGAGCTCGTGTTCGTGGACGAGGTACCGGGTGCGGACGACGTCCCGACACCCGGCGACGATCTCAGTGCGCGGATCACGCTCCGCCTCCCGGAGACGCTCAAGGTCTCGGTCGAGACGGCGGCGGGGCAGGAGGGTGTCTCCACCAACGCCTGGATCGTGCGCGCGCTGTCGCGGGCGCTCGACCGACGCTCCGGGAGCGGTCGCACCGGCAACCGGCTGCAGGGCTTCGCCCAGAGCTGACACGAAAGGAGCAGAGCGATGCTGTTCACGACCTTCAATCTCCCCGAGGACGTCCATCTGCTCGCGTCACGCACCGGTCGCCGCTCCGGGGGAGACGTCAGGGTCGATGCCCGTCCGCCGACGGCGAGTCTTCCGGAGCCGTCGGTGGTGAGGCAATGACCACCTTCGACGTCCGGGGGCCCGTCCGCCTCCGGCTCACCGTCCCCGCCGGACGCGTCGAGGTGGAGCCGGGCGAGGACGACCGCGTCGAGGTCGAGCTGCGTGCACTGCGCAACGACGACGCCTCCACGCGAGCAGTCGAGGCAACCCGGGTCGATGCCGTCGAGCGCGGCGGAGGCCACGAGATCCGCGTCGAGGTGCCGCGCAGGGAGGGAGGGCTGCTCTCGCTCGCGCGGCAGGCGAAGGTCGGCGTCCGCGTCCGCTGCCCCTCGGGGAGCGACGTCGACGTCGACTCGGCGTCGGCCGATCTGGACCTCCGCGTCGACTGCGGGGCCGTGACCGTCAAGACGGCCTCGGGTGACGTCACCGCAGCGCGGGTCGGGGCTCTCTCCGTGACATCCGCGAGCGGTGATGTCGCGGTCGCGTCCGTCGATCGCGACCTGTCGGTGAAGACGGCGTCCGGCGACGTCGTCGCCCAGGCCGTGGCAGGTGTCGCCAAGGTGCATTCCGTGTCGGGCGACGTCAAGCTCGGTCGGGTCTCCGCCTCGTGCACCGTCGGGACCGTGTCCGGCGACCTCGAGATCGAGTCGCTTGCGAGCGGCGGCCTGCGTGCGAACGCGGTGTCCGGCGACGTCGACGTCGCCGTCCAGGGCGGGCTGCGTCTCTGGATCGACGCACAGTCGGTCAGCGGGTCGATGCGCTCCGACCTCGACCTCGGCGACGCGCCGAGCGCCGATGGGGGCGATGTCGTCGAGCTCAGGATCCGGACGGTCAGCGGAGACGTCCAAATCCGGCGCTGCTGAGCCTTCCCGCCGGGCGGCCTTCCCGCCGCCCGGCCCTCACGATTCGGCGTCCTCGTCCGCGAGCGCCTCGGCCAGGAGGCTCAGTGCGAACGCCTGCCACGCGAGGTCGGGATCGGTGAGGAGGAGGTGGAGGCCTTCGGAGCCACCCCGCAGGCCCCGCGCCTCGGGCTCCAGTGCGCGCAGTCCTGCGCGCAGGGCGGCACGCCGGTCGGGGCGGTCGAGATCACCGGCGATCGACGTCACAGCGCGCCCGTGGAGCTCCGGGCGCCTCCGCGGGTCGCCCCCGGTGGCGAGGAGCAGCTCGGCGCGCCGCACCGCGGCGTTGCGCTCGGAGGGATCGATCTCGACTTCGCCGCGGGCGAGGAAGCAGAGCAACGCCCACTGATCCACGGGATCCGCGCGCTCGAGCGACCTGATCCAGTCGCGTGGTCCTCCGCGCTCGGCTATGGCAGGCGCGCGATCAGGGCGTTCCAGCGGGCCGGCGTCCCGGCCGCCTGGAATCCGGACACGAAGCGGCCCTTCGCGTCGATGAGGACGAACGCGGGCTGGTACGTCGCCCCGAACTTCCGTGCGAGCGCGCGCTTCGGGTCGCGAATCGAGGGCCACGTCCACCGGTAGCGCTTCTGGAACGCCTTGGCGTCGGCGAGGTCATCGACCGTGTTCAGGCCGAGGAAGACGACGGCGTTGCGCCCCCGCTTCTTCACCTGCTTCTTCACCCAACGTGCGTAGGCGCCTGCCTCGCTGCGGCACGTGCTTCACCACGACGACCAGACGTTGATGAACACGGGCTTCCCGCGGAACTGGGCGAGGTTCACACGCTTCCCCTCGAGCGTCAGGCCGACGATGCGGGGAGCCTTCGGCCGCGTCGCCGTCTCACCCGGCGCGGCGGCGAGGAAGAGGGTCCCGAGTGCGATCAAGGTGCTCAGGGCGCGAACCATTCGCTCGAGGGTACCGGTCCGGCTGCCCGTCGAGGTCGCCCCGGACGAGGGAGTCGGCCCTTCACTGCGCGCGCCATCCCGCCGATACAGGGAGCGATGCGTCGCTCAGTCGTGTCCGCATGCCTCGCTCTCGTCGGTGCGCTGTCGCTCGCGGCCGTCGCGTCGGGAGGGTCGTCGCGCGCCCTCGCGAGCTGGGCGGCGCCGCAGATCGAGGCGGTGGTCGCCGCCGGGGCGATGGGCCCGGACGTGGCGTCGTTCCGTCCCGACGACGCCGTGACGGCGGGCGAGCTCACCGATGCGCTCCTCGTCCTCGGGTGGAGGGCTCCGCTGCCTGCCGATCCGGGCCGTGCGCTGACGATGCGGGAGCTCGACGCCAAGATCGTGATCGCCGTCGGGCTGCGACCGGTGGCGACGCGCATCCGCGTCGCGGCTCGCGACGCGGGGCTCCGGCCCACTCCGTTCCTCGGCACCGAGACCGTCGCACGGGTGCTCGGGCTCCGCACGAACCACCCGGTGGGGCAGGAGGATCTCGAGCGAGGGCCGAACGAGCTCGCATCCCGCGCCGAGGCCGCGTACTCGCTGGCGCGCGTCCTCCAGCTCTCCGACTGGCAGAGGACGTCGCTCGACGAGGCCTCCCGCTCGCTGGTGTTCCCGGAGATGAGCGACCAGCAGGCGGGGATCGTGTCCCGTGCGTTGCGTCTCGTCGGCTACCCCTACGTGTTCTCCGGGACGTCCGAGCGAAGACAGCAGCTCTGGAGCTCGTCGGCTCCGGGCGGGACCGTGAGCGCCCCCGGGGGCTTCGACTGCTCGGGGCTCGTGTGGCGGGTCTACAAGCTCGAGCCGTTGCCGCTCGTGCCGGAGCTCGCGTCGGTGATCCAGGGCCGCACGACCTACGCGATGAGCGCCGAGGTGCCTGCGGCGATGCGGATCGCGATCGACGCGCTCGAGCCCGGGGACATCCTGTTCTTCGGGTCGCGCGGCGTCCGCTCGAAGCCGGCACAGATCACGCACAGCGGCATCTACGTCGGCTCCGGGTGGTTCGTCCACTCCTCGTCCAACGGCGTCACGATGCAGCCGCTGCAGGGGTGGTACGAGACGCGGTTCGCCTGGGCCCGCCGCCCGCTCGAAGAGCTCGCGCTCGGCGTCTGACCCGGGCGTCGGCGCACGCACGCGGGAGATGCCGCTGCGCGCTAGTCTCAGAGGCTCACGTCAGGAGGAGAATCTGGGATGACAGAGCTAGCCGACGCCCCCTCCGTCACCGAGAGCGAGGGCGAGAAGAGGATCAGCCACTGGATCGACGGGCGCACGGTCGCCGGTGAGTCGGGACGATCGGGCCCTCTGTACGAGCCGGCCACGGGTCGCCGCCAGGGAAGCGTCGACTTTGCGAGCGTCGAGGAAGTCGATCGTGCGGTGCAGTCCGCGCGGGCGGCGTTCCCGGCGTGGCGGGCGCTCTCGCTCGCGAAGCGCACCGAGCTGTTCTTCCGGATCCAGGCCTTGATCGATGCCCATCGGGACGACTTCGCGCGTCTCCTCGTCTCCGAGCACGGCAAGGTCTTCACCGACGCGAAGGGCGAGGTCGCGAGGGGCCTCGAGGTCGTGGAGTACGCCTGCGGGATCCCGACGCTGCTCAAGGGTGGCTTCTCGGAGCAGGCCTCGACGGGGATCGACGTGTACTCGATCCGGCAGCCGCTCGGCGTCGTCGCGGGGATCACGCCCTTCAACTTCCCGGCGATGGTCCCGATGTGGATGTGGGCCCCGGCGCTCGCGTGCGGCAACTGCTTCGTCCTCAAGCCGTCCGAGAAGGATCCGAGCGCGTCGCTGCTCACCGCGGAGCTGCTCAAGGAGGCCGGCGTGCCGGACGGCGTCTTCAACGTCGTCCAGGGCGACAAGGTCGCGGTCGACGCGATCCTCGAGCATCCCGGGGTCTCCGCCGTGTCGTTCGTCGGCTCCACGCCGATCGCGCGGTACATCTACGAGACGGGGACCAAGCACGGCAAGCGCGTCAAGGCGCTCGGCGGCGCCAAGAACCACATGATCGTGCTCCCCGACGCGGACGTGGACATGGCGGCCGACGCCGCGGTCAGCGCCGGCTACGGGTCGGCAGGCGAGCGGTGCATGGCGGTCTCGGTCGTGGTCGCGGTCGGCGACGTGGCAGACGCCCTCGTGGACGCGATCAAGGAGCGGCTGCCGGCGGTCGTCGTGGGCGACGGCATGGATCCGGCATCGGAGATGGGCCCGCTCGTCACCGCGGAGCATCGCGACAAGGTCGCCGGCTACATCGAGAGCGGTGCCGCCCAGGGTGCGACCGTCGTGACGGACGGGCGCGAGACGGCGCCGGAGAACGACGGCTTCTTCCTCGGCGTCACGCTCCTCGACAACGTCACGCCGGAGATGGACTGCTACCGCGACGAGATCTTCGGCCCGGTGCTCTCCGTCGTGCGCGTCCCCACGTACGACGAGGCGATACGGCTGATCCACGAGAACCCGTACGGGAACGGCGCCGCGATCTTCACGCGCGACGGCGGTGTCGCCCGCCAGTTCCAGTTCGAGGTCGAGGCGGGCATGGTCGGGATCAACGTCCCGATCCCCGTGCCGGTCGCCTACTACTCGTTCGGGGGGTGGAAGGCGTCGCTCTTCGGAGACTCCCATGCCTATGGCCCGGAGAGCGTGCACTTCTACACGCGGGGCAAGGTCGTGACGAGCCGGTGGCCCGACCCGGCGACGAGCAAGGTCGACCTCGGCTTCCCACAGACCCGGTAGCCCGTCAGAATCACGTGGGTGGGGGCGGACCTGCGGCTCCGCCCCCCACCTACGCGGCCGCGCCCTCTCGTCGGACGGTGACGACGAGTCGGGCCCGTCCGCCGCGCCCGACCCGGAGTTCGAGCGCGAGTCTCCCTGCGCGGAGCGGCGTCACGCGGGCGACGAGGGCTCGCTCGGCCCCCGGGGCGAGCCGGAGCGGCACGCGCGGCATCTGCACCTTGGACGCCGGTCGTGTCTCGAGGGCGATCGCGCCGACGAGAGCCGCACCCGGGCCCCGGTTGAGGACTCGGATACGCACGGCGAACGGACGCCCCACGACGGCCTGCGCGGGTGCCTCGAAGACGTAGGAGACCTCGGGCGGCCCGGGGGCTCCTGCCGGCGAGATCGGGATGCGCGCCCCCGACCGGTCGTTCGCCGCGCGCGGATCCGCGCTCGACGAGAGGCGTGCCTGGAGGCGCACGGCGCCCGCTCGCGGCGAGGCCGAGACGTGGAGCACCACGCGGGCGACCTCGCCGAACGACGACACGCCGACCGTGCATCGCACGCTCCGCCCCGCGTCCGGCCGACCGCAGCGTCCGCCGACCGCCCCGGTGCGGACGATCGTGCCACCGGACACGGCCACCGTGAGCGTCGCCGCGCCGCCCGCGTCGGGCCCGCGGTTCTGCACGACGACGTCGGCCACGGCGATCTGGCCGGGCTCGACCGAGCCACGGTCGAACCGGGCGCCGACTCCCAGGTCGGACTCCGCTGCCGTCGCGTTCCCCCGGGCGGCCAGCGCGAGCGCGGCGGCGAGCGCCACGGCGACCAGCACGAGCGGCAGGCGCGCCCTCATTGCGGTTGAGCGTACCGGCAACTCACGGGGGCCAGCGTGTGCCAGGCTCCCGGGTGGCGGGCCGCCCTCGTCGCCACGGCGGCATGTGCGAGACTCGCGCACGTGAAGGTGACGATGTTGCTCGCGGACTTCGCGCAGGTCGCCGACGGCAAGCTCACGATCGTCGGCGGCGGCTGGTCGCTGACCGGGCCGGAGCCCGTCCCGTTCTCGATCGCGCTGCTCGTGCAGGTTCCGTGGGACCGGGCGAACGAACGGCATCGCATGCGGCTCGAGCTGCTCGACGCGGACGGCGCGCCGGTCCTGGTCGACAGCGACGACGGCGAAGAGCCCGTCGTCGTGTTCGACGACGCGCCGTTCGAGGTGGGGAGGCCTGCCGGCCTCAAGCCGGGAACCGACCTCGACTTCCTGATCGCGCTCAACTCGGCGCCCATCCCGCTCGAGCCGGGGAGGTACGTCTGGAAGCTCACGATCGACGGGGTGAGCGACCCGGACTGGCGCCTCGCCTTCACCGTCCGCGAGGCGGACGACACGTGACGACGGGTCTCACCAGACATCGCCGAGCAGCCCGGCGTCGACGGCCGCGACGAGCCCCGCGACGACGCCGCAGCGGATCGGGATCGTGGCCGTCTCGATGTACTCGTCGGGGCCGTGGTCGAGCCCGCCGACCGGGCCGAGCCCGTCGAGCGTCGGGATCCCGCGGTGCGCCGTCCACGACCCGTCGGACACGCCGCCCGTGAGCGCTTCGCCGAAGACGTGGCCGAGGTCGGCGCCGAGCAGGATCGCCGCCTCGGCGAGCGAGGCGACGGCGGGCGTGCGCTCGAACGCGGGCGGTCCGCCGAGGTTCTCGAGGGTGAACTGGATTCCGTCGTGCTCCCCGAACGCTGCGACCTCGCCGACCGCCCACCCGAGGTCGTCCTCGGTGATCGCTCGCAGGTCGCCCGTCAGCGACGCGTGGCTCGCGACCGTGTTGAGGCCCTCGCCCCCGACGACGCTCGTCAGCTGGAGGGTGACGCCGACCCTGGAGTGGTGCAGGTCGAGGAGGCGGATCGCCTCCCGTGCGAGCGCGTGGATCGCATTGCGCCCCACGTCGGGCTCGACACCGGCGTGGGCGGCGTGCCCGCGAGCCTCGATCCGGAACCACGTCGCGCCCTTCCGGGCGGACACGACCTCGCCGTTCGGGCGGCCGCACTCGAGGCAGAGCACGGCGTCGAATCCCTCGAGTCGGTCGATCGTCTCCGGCGCGTGCGGGCGGGACTCCTCGTCGGGGACCGACACGACCTCCAGGCGGGCGAACGGCCGCGGCCCGCGGGCGAGCAGCCGTGCCGTATGCACCGCGACCGCGAGCCCGCCCTTCATGTCCGCGACGCCGGGCCCGTAGCAGCGAGCGGCGTCGCGACGGAACGGGCGTGCCAGCGCCGTGCCGTGCGTGAAGACCGTGTCGTGGTGGGAGAGCAGCGCGACGCGCGCGGTGCCCTCGCCTTCGAGGACGGCGTGGAGGTACAGCCCGCGCTCGCCTGCGGGCACGAGCTCGGGGTGGAGACCGTAGCGCTCGAGCGTGTGGGCGAGCTCCGCGGCGAACCGGTCGAGAGCGCTCACGTCGCCGCCCGGCGTGTCGGCGTTCACCCAGGTCTCGAGGTCCGCGACGACCGATTCGAGGTCTGCGTCCGTCGCCGCCGCGACGCGCCGGGCCTCGCCGATCACGTCGTCTCGGTGCACCGGATGAGTCACGGGAGGATCCTACGGCGCGGGCGGTCGCTGCATCGCGTGCCCGTCGCCGACACCTGCACGCGCTCCGCCTACGATGCGCGCGTGCTGCTGACGCTCTATCGCCATGCCACGCTCCGGGTCGAGATCGGCGGCCGGCGCCTGCTCGTCGATCCGATGCTCGACGACGTCGGCCGTCGGCCTCCGGTCGAGAGCACGCCGAACCCTCGCCGGAACCCGCTCGTTGCCCTGCCCGTGCCGGCGCTCGAGATCGTTCGCGAGATCGACGCGGTCGTCGTCACGCACCTGCACCAGGATCACTTCGACGCGACGGCGGCGCGCCTGCTGCCTCGCGATGTCCCCGTGTTCTGCCAGCCGGAGGACGACCGCAGGCTCCGCGAGCTCGGGCTCGACACATGGCCGGTCGAGCACAGCCTGGAGTGGGGTGGGCTCCACCTCGTCCGCACCGGCGGACGGCACGGGACGGGCGAGATCGAGCAGTTGCTGGCACCGGTCAGCGGGTTCGTGATCGACGACCTCTACCTCGCCGGCGACACGGTCTGGTGCGACCTCGTCGAGGAGGCGATCGCGGAGCATGCGCCCCGCGTTGCGGTCGTGAACGGCGGAGCCGCCCGGTTCCTCGAGGGCGACCCGATCGTGATGACGCGCGACGACATCCGGGAGGTCGCGGCGCGGGTGCCCACCGTCGTCGTCACGCACCTGGAGGCGATCAACCACTGCCTGGAGACGCGGGCGGAGGTGCGGGCGGCCGTCCCCGAGGCGATCGTCCCGGCCGACGGCGAGACGATCGACGTCTGACGACCCGGCCCATGGGCGGGTCGCGCGATAGGGTGATCACGACGTCGCCCGTCGGTCCCCTCGCCCAGCCGGGGCGACGGGATGCGGGGCCGGAGTGAGGAGGAGCGCATGCCGAAGTACGTCGGCCTCTACAGCTGGACGGACCAGGGCGCTGCCAGCGCCAAGTCGACCGTCGATCGCTATCAAGGGGCGAAGGCTCTCGTCGAGAGCATGGGGGGGACGATCGAGTCGATCCTGTGGACCGCCGGCCCGTACGACATCGTCGTCGTCGTCGACGCCCCGGACGACGAGACCGTCGCAGCCGTCAGCATGGCGCTCGCGTCGACGGGGAACCTGCGCTCCGTCACGATGCGCGGCTTCACCGAAGACGAGATGGCGGGCGTGATCGCGAAGATGCCCTAGCGGAGACGGACGCGTGGGGGGGCGGAGCAGCGACCGCCTCCTCACGCGTCGATCCAGGCGTCGAGCGCGCTCGACGCAGTCGCTCGCGGCGATGGAGCGTACCGGGCTCGAACCGGTGACCTTCGGCTTGCAAAGCCGACGCTCTCCCAACTGAGCTAACGCCCCAGGCAGCAGTAGTGTAGAGCCCGTCCGTGCCGGCGACGGCCGTCCTGCCGCGAGGCGGCCGGATCAGTGCCCGGTGCTGCCGCCTCGCGTCGACCGGCGGGCGCCCTCCTCCTGGAGACGCCGGAAGCCTCCGCTGAAGCCCTGCGTGTCCTCGAGGCTCGGCGCGCGGCGCTCGTGCTGTTCGAGTCGCCGCAGGCGAGCCTCGAGCTCGGCGACCTCCGGACGGCCCCACGCCGCGTCGTCGCGCTCGTCGAGCTCGCGCTCACGCTGCGCGACGAGCCGCTCCCTCGCTGCGACGGCCTCGCTGCGGTCGGCGAGCTCCTGGCGCGTACGCATGAACAGCGACTCCGCATGTCGGAGCTCGGCGAGTCGTGCCTCGATCTCCTCGAGCTGGTCGGACGGCGCCTCCGGCAGCGTCGCTCCCGGGGAAGCCTCGGCCTCGCGTCCCAGCAGGCGCTCTTCGCGGCGGGCGATCTCGTCCTCCCGCGCTGCGAGCGCCTGCTCGCGCGCCGCGAGGGCGGCGGCCGCGGATCCGTCTCCCGGGGCCTCCGCGGTCGAATCGCCGGCGGCAGCGAGCGCCCGCTCGCGCTCCGCGACGGCGCGCTCACGGCGTTCGACGTCGGTGAGTCGGGCGCGCAGCGCGTCGTCGGTGCCCGGCGCGGCGGACGCTCCGGCTGCGGCGGCGGGGAGGGTTCCCGCCCGGGCCTCGGCGATGGCCGACCGGAGCTCGCGCTCCCGTGCCTCGACGGCCGCGACACGCTCCGCCAACTGTCGGCGAAGGCCCTCGAGAGCCTCACGCTGCTCGCGGAGCAGGGCGCGCTCGTCCTCGGTCGAGCGTTGCTCGTCGTTCCGGCGCAGCTGCACGACCTGATCTTACGGAGACGGTGCGGCGACTTCGCCGCACCGTCGGTCGTCTCGGGTGGCGTCCGCCGCGCTACGCGGCGCGCTCGAGCCGTTCCTCGGCCCGCGCGCGCCTGACGATCTCGTCGCGCTCGCCGAAGCGGATCCGAGCCCGTTCGGCCCGGTGGGCCTCCCACAGCTCGGTGAGCTTCTCGTCGATCTGCTTGATCTCGTCCGCGGTCGCCGAGTCACGGCCTGCGGAGAGGGCGTGCCACAACTCCACCCGGCGTGCGCTCAGTTGGTCGATTTCGGTGTGAATCCCGGTCAGCACGTTCATACTCGGAACTAACGCACATCCGCGGCGAGAGATTCCACGCGCAGGGGTGTCCTTAACCGAGTTGCAACCGATCCCTCACCGTCCGCAAAGACGAGGAGGTCGCGGCGGGAGCCGCGTGTGCGCGATCACTCGTACCCGAGCTCGGACAGGCGCTGCTCGTCGAGGCCGAAGTAGTGCCCGAGCTCGTGGAGGACGGTGAGACGGATCTCGCGCTCGAGGTCGGACGGGTCGGAGAAGTCCTCCTCGAGCGGCCTCCGGTAGATGGTCACCCGGTTCGGGAGCTGGCCGGAGACAGGGCCGCCCTCGGTCAGCGGCACGCCGTCGAAGAGGCCGTAGAGGTCGGGGTCATCGGAGTGCTCACGCTCGACGACGACGGCGACGTTGTCCAGCGCCGCCGCGATCTCCGGTGGGAGCTGGTCGAGCGCGGCGCGAACGTGATCCTCGAAGGTCATCGGACGACGAGTGCGAGGACGGCCTTCTGCGTGTGCAGTCGATTCTCGGCCTGGTCCCACACGAGCGACTGCGGGCCGTAGAGGAGCTCCTCGGTGATCTCCTCACCGACGTGCGCCGGCAGGCAGTGCATCACGACCGCCTCCGGATCGGCGGCCGAGAGCACGTCGGCGTCCAGGCGGAAGGGGCGGAGATCGCGGATCCGCCGCTCGCGCTCGTCCTCGTGCCCCATGCTCGTCCAGACGTCGGTGTAGAGCACGTGGGCGCCGGCCGCAGCCGATGGAGCGTCGTTCGTGACGCTCACGCTGCCACCGTTCCGGGCCGCGTCGGCCGCCGCCTGCGCGACGACTCGAGCATCGGGCTGGTATCCGGGCGGGGTGGCGGCGACCACGTGCGCGCCGAACCGCGCCCCGATCTGCAGCAGGGAGAGACAGACGTTGTTCCCGTCCCCGAGGTATGCGATCCGCACCCCGGTGAGTGTCCCGAACCGCTCCCGGATCGTCATTGCGTCGGCGAGGGCCTGGAGTGGGTGGGCCTCCTCGGTGAGCCCGTTCACGACGGGGATCGATGCATGCTCCGCGTACGCGTCGACCTCGGCCTGCTCGAAGGTGCGGATGAGGAGCGCACTCACGAAGCGGGAGAGGACGAGTGCCGTGTCGCGCGTCGACTCGCCGCGCGCGAGTTGCAGGTCGGCCGCCGGCACGTACAGCGCCATGCCGCCGAGCTCGGCGATCGCCACCTCCGAGCTGATCCGCGTGCGGGTCGAGGGCTTGCGGAAGATGAGCGCCAACGTCCGCCCGGGGAGGATGCGGAGCTCCTTGCGCCGTGACCGCTCCACCTTCAGCTCGTCGGCGAGGTCGAGCGCCAGCTCGAGCTCGCCGCGCGACCAGTCGGCGACGCGCGTGAAGCTCCGTCCCTTGAGCGTCTCGGGAATCCCTGCCATCGCCACGGAGCCTAGCCGAGGGAGACACTTGACAACAACACACTCAGATCATATTCTCCGATATGCATTAGATTCGAAGTAACCAAGGAGGTTCACACTCATGACCACGCTGGTTCGCTGGGAGCCGTTTCGTGACGTCGCCGCGCTCCAGAGCGAGATGGGCCGCCTGATGAACGGCCTCTTCGAGGGCCCGTCCCGGGTGACGCAGAGCTGGGTGCCCGCGCTCGACGTCTGGGAGACCGACACCGAGCTCGTCTACGCGTTCGACCTCCCGGGGATCCCGGAGGAGAAGATCGAGATCGAGGTCGCCGACGACACGCTCACCGTGAGCGCGGAGCGCGAGAAGGTCGCGGAGGAGTCCGGTGACCGCTTCTACCGGTTTGAGCGACGCTACGGCACCTTCTCGCGGGCCGTCGGCCTGCCGCAGGGCGCAGACGAGTCGAAGATCGTCGCGTCGTACGCGGACGGCGTGCTCGAGATCCGCGTCCCGAAGCCGGAGGAGGCGAAGCCGCGCAAGATCGTGCTCGGTCGGCTGAAGGACGTCGAGGGCACCGCGTCCGCCGCCTAGGAGCGTGCCCCACACTCGATGACGACCGGATGGCGGCCCACACGGGTCGTCCTCCGGTCGGTCACGAGGCGCTCGCCCGCCTGCCGGGGTAGGGGAGCGCAAGTGCCGCGCGCACCGACTCACGGGAAGTAGGATCGAGCCATGTCTCAGTTCTCCGATGCGCTCAACGGGCAGATCGCCTACGAGTTCGGCGCCTCCCAGCAGTACGTGGCGATCGCCGCCCACTACGACGCGCAGACGCTGCCCCAGCTCGCCGCCCACTTCTACCGTCAGGCGGTCGAGGAGCGGAACCACGCGATGATGATGGTGCAGTACCTCCTGGACGCGGACGAGGAGGTCGTGATCCCGGCGGTCGCGGCACCCCAGACGACGTTCCCGGACATCGTGGCTCCGGTCGCGCTCGCGTTGCAGCAGGAGAAGCGGGTCACCGAGCAGATCGCCGACCTCGTCCGGCTGGCGCGGGACGAGGGCGACCTCGTCGGCGAGCAGTTCCTCCACTGGTTCCTGCAGGAGCAGCGGGAGGAGGTGGCGTCGATGTCGAGCCTGCTCGACGTCGTCGAGCGCTCCCGCGACAACGCGCTCCACGTCGAGGAGTACCTCGCTCGCGAGTCCGGTGGGGAGAACCCGCTCGAGGCCGGTGCGCCGCCGGCCGCCGGCGGCGAGCTCTAGGCGCCTCGGCCGCTCTCGTCAGACGCCGGTGACGGCGTAGACGTGCCGTTCCTCGGGGAGGCCCTTGAGGGCGTGGGCCCCGCGGTCCTCGAAGCTGATCTCCGATCCGGCGACGAGGTCGCGGACGGTCGACGAGACGAGCACCTCGCCGGCGGACGCGAGTGCGGCGATGCGCGCGCCCGTGACGACGGCGATGCCCACGATCTTGCCGTCGACCTGCTCGCACTCGCCGGTGTGCACCCCTGCACGGACCTCGAGGCCGAGGGGGGCGACGGCGTCGCGCACGGCGCACGCGCAGCGGATCGCCCGTGCCGGCCCGTCGAAGCTCGCGAAGAACCCGTCGCCCGCCGTGTCGAGCTCCCGCCCGCGGAAGCGCTGGAGCTCCCTTCGCACCAGCGTGTGATGCTCGGCGACGAGCTCGCGCCAGCGGCGGTCACCGAGCTCGACGGCCTTCGCCGTCGAGTCGACGATGTCCGTGAAGAGGACACTGGCGAGGACGCGGTCGGGCTCCGGCGGGGTTCGCTGAGCCTCGGCCTGGAGGAAGCGCCGCATCTCGCCGAGCAGCTCGGGCCACCCGTCGCCCACGAGGCCGGTCGTGGCTCCCGCCACCTCGAACAGTCGTGCTCCGGGGATGCCTCCTGCGACCACGTGCGCTCCGGCGCGAACCCGCGCGTCCATCCCGTCGCGCGAGAGCACGAGCACCGGGACGTGGAGCGTCTCCAGGAGCGGTCTGACGTCGATGTCGAGCATCATCCGCCACAGGTTTGCGCTCTCCCTCGGGCTCGCGCTGTTGCGCTCGAGTCGGGCCAACGCGGCGGCGAGGCTCTCGCGGTCAGGGTCGTCGGGGAACAGCCGGTCGATCCGGCGTCGTGCTTCGTCGATCCTGCCCCAGCTCTGCTCGATCTCCACGACCTGACGCTCCGCGTCGGCGCGTGGCTCGCCCGAGGGGAAGTCCGGTGCCCAGAGAGTGCGCGGCGTCGTGCCGAAGAGAACGAGGCCCGTACAGCGATCGGGGTACGTCGCCGCGAAGAGGATCGCGAGCGGGCCTCCGTCCATGATTCCGAGCAGCGCCGCACGCTCGGAGCCGGCGGCGTCCATCACGGCGCGCACGTCGTCCATCCGCTCCTCGAGCGGCGCGGCGCCGACCTCGCGATCGGAGAGCCCTGTGCCCCGCTTGTCGAAGGTGATCACCCGGGCGACCGATGCGAGGCCCTCGTTCAGGGCGCGGCGTGGTGCGAACTCCCAGGCGAGCTCGACGTTCGACGCGAACGGCGGGCAGAAGACGAGGTCGACGGGGCCGTCGCCGAACACCTGGTAGGCGATGTTGACGTCGCCGCTCCGGGCCCAGCGTGTCTCCGGGACCTCCACGTGACAAGCGTACGGCCCGGGCGGTGGAGTGACTAGCATGCGCCTCGTGCACGAGCTCCAGCTGCAGACCGAGCGGAAGAGCCAACTCGTCGACATCACGCGCGAGGTGAGGGATGCCGTCGCGGGTGAGAGCGGGACCGCCGTCCTCGTCTACGTCCCTCACACGACGGCGGGCGTGACGATCAACGAGCACGCCGACCCGGCCGTCGCCCGCGACTTCGAGGCCGCGCTCGAGAAGATCGTCCCCGAGGACTGGCCGTGGCAGCACGTGGAGGAGGGAGAGGAGAACGCCCCGACGCACATCCGTGCGGCGTTCATGGGGCCGTCGGTGACGATCCCGCTCCGGGAGGACGGCTCGCTCGCACTCGGCACCTGGCAGGGGATCTTCTTCTGCGAGTTCGACGGCCCGCGCCGGCGCTCGGTCTACGTCACCGTGCTGGGGTAGCCGTCAGGTCGCGATGTCGCGCCGAACGAACGCGGCCACACCGGCGAGGCCGAACACCGCGCCGATCCCCAGCATGAGAAGCGTCCGAAGCGCGTCGAGGCCCGACCGCAGCGGGTCTCCGATCGCGTAGTGGTAGAAGGGCGTGAGCTCCTGCACCGCCTCGAACGCGGGCACGAGCGGTGCGAGGCCGTTGATCACGTAGCTCGCGACCGCGACCGCGACGGCGACGCCGATCGCGAGCACGCGGTGCCCCGTGGCGGCGCCGATCCCGAAGGCCAGGCCGCCGAACACCAGGGTGAGCGCGACGGCACTGGTGCACGCTGCGGCGAGGTTCGCGATACCGACGTCCATGCTCACGATGGGATCTCCGACGGCCAGGCACGCGAGCAGCACGGCTCCGAGCCCGGCGACCTCGAAGGCCATGCCGGCGAGCTTCTCGAGTGCGACGCGCAGGCGGGAGACCGGCATCGCGAGGAGGAGGTCGAGCGTCCCGCGCTCTTCCTCGCCTGCGATCGCGCCGGCGCCGGCGCCGACCGCGGCGATCAGGAAGAGCAGCGGCACCATGAAGGAGAAGAGCTCGGAGCCGAGATAGCCGGCGCCGGACAGGTAGTCGACCTCCCCGCCGAAGGCGATGAAGCCCTTGAGCGCCTCCGGGTACTCCTGCACGAGCTTGTTGAGCTCCTCGTTGTCGCGCACGGTGGGGAAGACGGCGACCATCAGCGCCACGAGGCCCGCGATCCCGATCGTCCACCAGGCGAATGCGCGGCGGCCGTCGCGCAGCGTCTTCACGAGCACGCTACGCAGCATCCGCCGCCCCCCGTCGATAGAGGTCGAGGAAGATGTCCTCGAGGTCGGCCTCTTCCACGTCGAGGCCCGTCGTCGTGTAGCCGGCGAGTGCCTTCACGAGCGGGTCCGGTGTCCCCTCGAGCGCGAACCGGATCGTCGTGTTGCTCCGCGCGAGCTCGCGGACGCCGGGGATGCCGTCGAACGCCCCGACCGGTGGCTCGGACGCGAACCGTGCCTCGACGCGTGTGAATGCGCGCGCACGAAGCTCGGCGACGCCCTCGACGAGCACGAGGGCGCCCTCGCGGATCACGCCGACTCGATGCGCGATCCGCTGCACCTCGGAGAGCACGTGCGACGAGAGGAACACCGTCCGTCCCTCGTCGATCGCCTCGTCGATCAGCCCGTAGACCTCCTGCTGGACGAGCGGGTCGAGGCTGCTCGTCGGCTCGTCGAGGACGAGCAGGTCGGGCCGGGAGAGCAGCGCCTGCACGAGCCCGACCTTCTGCCGGTTGCCCTTCGAGAGCGACCGGATCCGCGTGTCGAGGTCGAGGTCGAGGCGGCGCGCGACGGCCTCGCCCTCGGCGATGCCGTCGAGCCCGCGCAGGGCCGCGAAGTAGCGCAGCAGCTCGCGGCCGGTGAGGCGGTCGTACAGCGCCAGGTCGCCGGGGACGTAGCCGACCCGCCGATGCACGGCGACGGCGTTTCCTCGCGCGTCCGCCCCGAACAGCTCCACGCGGCCGGCCGTCGGTCGGATGAGGTCGAGCAGCAGGCGGATCGTCGTCGTCTTGCCGGCGCCGTTCGGTCCGAGGTATCCGAACACCTCGCCCGGCTCGACCGTGAAGGTGAGGTCGCGGACACCGACGACGCGGCCGTAGTGCTTCGTGAGCCCCTCGACGCGGATCACCGGACCGGACATCGACCCGAGCGTAGGCCCTCGACCGCCGGCCGCGCGTCGGACGTTTCTACGGAGGTGTCTCCGTGCTTTCGCCCTCGCTGCCCCTCGCCGATCCGCACGCGCTCTCCGGGCGGTCGATCGGCGATCGCCACCGTGTGCCCGGCTGCAGGGATGACCGCCGAGCCCTCGACGAGCGTCTAGGCTGGGACGTCGATGGCTGCGCCGGTCCGCAAGGGAGAGCTCCTCGAGTTGCACGTCGACGCGCTCGCCTACGGCGGCTCCGGCGTCGCGCGGTCGGACGGCTTCGTCGTCTTCGTCCGTCGCGGCCTTCCCGGCGACACCGTGCTCGCGCGTGTGACCAAGGTGAAGCGCGGATTCGCCGAGGCGGTCGTGGAGCGCGTTCTCGACCCGAGCGTGGATCGCGTGCCGGCTCCGTGCCAGCACTTCGGGGCGTGCGGTGGGTGCAGGTTTCAGGACTACGCGTACGGGCGACAGCTCGAGGCCAAGCACGGGCAGGTGCGAGACGCGCTCACCCGCATCGCACGGATCGTCGAGCCGCCGCTCGAGCCGATCGTGCCCGCCGCCTCGCAGCTCCACTACCGCAACAAGGTCGAGTACTCGTTCACGACGACCCCGGACGGGCCGGCCCTCGGCTTCCATCGCGCGGGGCGCTGGGACGAGGTGCTCCCGCTCGACGAGTGCCTGCTCACGACCGAGGTCGGCAACCGCGTCCGGGACGTGGTGCGCGACTGGGCGCGCGAGGAGGGGCTGCCGGCATACGACCAGGCGACGCAGGAGGGGTACCTACGGCACCTCGTCGTCCGTGAGGGGCGGAACACGGGCCAGGCCCTGGTGGTGCTCGTGACCGCGGCGGGCGAGCGCTTCGACACGGACTACCTGATCGAGCGGCTGCGCGCCGTCCCCGAGGTGCGATCGATCAACTGGGCAGTGAACGACTCGCCCGCCGAGGTCACGAGCCTCCCCACCCGGCTGCTCTGGGGAACGGAGTGGATCGAGGAGGAGGTCCTCGGCCTGCGCTTTCGCATCCGGCCGAATGCGTTCCTGCAGACGAACACGGAGATGGCCGCGCGCCTGTACGAGCTCGCCCGGGATGCGGCCGACCTCTCGGGCGTGGAGACGGTGTACGACCTCTACTGCGGCACGGGAACGATCGGCCTTGCGCTCGCGAGCGGCGCCGCGCACGTGTGGGGCGTCGAGATCTCGGAGGAGGCCGTTGCCTGCGCGATCGAGAACGCGGCGCTGAACGGCGTCGGGAACGCGTCCTTCTTCGCCGGCAACGTCGGCCAGTCGCTCGAGGAGCTCCAGGAACGCGCCGGGCCGCCCGACGTCGTCGTCGTCGACCCGCCGCGTGCGGGGCTGGCGGGCAAGGCCCTGCGGCGGGCCGGCGGCCTCCGGGCGTCACGGATCGTCTACGTGTCGTGCAACCCGACCACGCTCGCCGGCGACGTGAAAGTGCTGAGCGAGGAGTTCGGCTACGAGCTCGTGCAGTGCACCCCCGTCGACATGTTCCCGCACACGCCGCACATCGAGTCCGTGTCGCTCCTACGGCTCGCCGTGACCTGAGCTCACTGCATAGGATCCGTCAGCAGGGCGCCCGTCCGTGGGCGGTACCCGCGCAATCGAATTGGAGGGAGCGAGCATGAACACCCAGCGCAGGATCGTGGTGCTCGTCTCGGTACTGACGGCACTACTGCTCGTCGCCGCCGGCTGCGGCGGGAGCGACTCGTCAGAGGAGGCGACGAGCGACGAGACGACGGTCGAGACCACGGTCGAGACGACCGACGAGGCGACGTCGGACGACGACTCGACGTCCGCCGCCGGCGTCTTCGCCGACGAGGACTGTCTCGAGCTGGCATCGATCGGGGCGAAGATCGCGCAGGCGGTCGATCCGTCGGGGTCGTTCGATGCGGACGAAGCAGCGGCGTTCTACGACGAGCTGGCCGCGAAGGCGCCGGAGGAGATCCGCGACGACATCGAGGTCTTCGCGGGCTACCTCGCCGAGGTCGCGGCTGCGCTCGAGGGCGTCGACCTGACCAGCGGCGAGTTGCCCTCGCCGGATGACCTGGCGAAGCTGGAGGAGCTCGCCCAGAGCGCCGACGCCGAGGTACAGGAGGCGGCCGACAACCTCTCGGCGTGGGCCGAGGAGAACTGCGGGATCGGGGGCTGAGAAGGGATCTGCCGCCGCGCCGGGCGGCGCACGTCGTGCCCCGCCCGGCGCGGGGCGGCTGCGTGCCGCCGGCCGCCCGACGCCGTGTCGCCGGCCCGAGCGCGGCGGCGCTCGCTCAGGCCGGGGGTCGGCTCTCGTGCTCTCCGCGCGGGGCGTCGGCCGCTCCTCGTCGCCGCCAGCGGCGCCACAGGAGGTCGGCGTTCGCGAGGAGGAACCCCAGCGCCACCGCGGGGAGCGCAGGCAGTCCGTCGACGTCGAAGAGGACGGTTGCGAGGAGCGTGGCGGAGACGAGCGCGGTCATCGTGATCCACGTCCGGCCGACACGGAGCGCGAAGCGGTCGGCTGCCGCGAGGAAGAGCGCGAAGAAGACGACATCGGGAGGGCCGAGGTGGGCCGAGCCGTCGCCCCCGGGGAGCTGGAAGGCGATCGCGATCCGTTCGAAGAGCCCCGGCTGCTCCTCGACGACGACCTTCGTCGGCCCACGCCAGACGGAGAGCGAGTCGACGACCGGAATGACCGCCGCCACGAGCACGACCCACCACAGCTCGTAGAAGAGCCCCAGGAACCAGAAGCCGAAGAGCGTGAGCGCCAGCAGCTTGACGACGTTGAAGGCGCCGTCGAGCCCCGTGACGTCGAGCACGACCGCGGCCGCGGCGAACACCGCGGCCACGGGAAGCAGCCCCCGGGCGTAGGCGAGCGGCAGGAGGAGCCAGACGACGGCGAACGTCGCCGGCAGCAGGACGACGCCGACGAGGGCGACGTCCCAGTCCTCGCCGACGGGGTCGAGCGACGCAGCCGTCTCGTCCCAGACGGCGAGGCCGACGAGGAGCACGCCCAGCGCGGCGGCTCGCCGCGGCGTCAGCGTGTCGCGTGGCCGGCGGGACATGACGTGCGTGGCCTCTCCGGGAGACGGTCGTCACCCGTCGGCGGGCAGGGTGGCGTCTCGGACGCGTCCGGGCCGAGCGCCCGGCCATCCCCGGAGAGCGACGCCGTGGCTCCGGTGCGCGCGCTCAGTACGGGGGGAGCTCCGCCCACCAGCGGCCGAGGGGCTTGAACGCGTTCCAGAAGGCCGTCTTCGCCCCTTGCTCGTCGAGCGACGCGTCGATGTCCGGCGTGACCAGCGCCTCGACCGTGGGCGTGAACCGCTGCAGCTCGCCGCCACGCGCCGGGTCCAGTCGGTCGGAGAGCGGGAACTCGAGTGCGTTGACGAAGCCCACCGTCGGCTCGCCCATCACGACGAGGAGCTTGGGCTGCACGATGTGCAGCTCGCGCCGCAGCCAGTCCATCGCCTCGTCGGGGAGCTCGGTCCCGAACTTCAGGCAGTTCGTGCCGTAGACGGCGAGCGGGTCGACGCCGAGCCGCTGCAACGACTTGAGCAGGGCCTGGCCCGACCGTCCGAAGAACGCGACACCTTCGTGGATCTCGGACGACTGCGGAGCCCACTTGAGGAGGAACACGTCTGCGAGCGGATGGCCCGAGCCGAGGACCGGCACGTGGAGCTCGTCGCCGACGGCCAGCAGCTGATCCCCGAGCTCGTTGATCTCGGCGATCGCCTTGCGCAGGTAACGCTCCTGGATGTCGTCGGTCGGGGCGGCAGACACGGGGCTCAGATCCCTTCGCTGCTAGCGGACCTTCTCCTTGACCTGGGCCACCCACTTCAGCCCCTGGAGGTAGGCGAGGGACTTCGGCCGTCGCAGCACCTCCGCGGTGCGCAGCGAGAGCAGGAACTCCTCCGGCCCCTCGAACCGACGCATGCGGAGCGCCCCGGTCCCCACGCCCTGGAGCACGTGTGCGTCCGATCCGGCTCCCTGCAGCAGCCGGTACTTCCGCGCGAAGCGCACGGCCTCGTCGTTGAAGGACTCCCGGAGCAGCCGTGCGTTGTACACCTCGAAGACGTCGATCTCGGCCAGATGCCGGTGCAGCGTCGAAGGGTCGGGGATCGCGTGCATGCGATCGAACGGGTGTGGCAGGTACACGATCCCGCCCTGCTCGCGGATCGCCGCCAGGGTGTCGCCGAAGGACATGCCACGCGGGATCTCCTCCTCCAGGAACAGGCCGATCACCTCGCCCTGGGAGTCGGTCTTGATCTCCTCGCCGGGGATCACGACGAGATCGCCGCCACGGGCGAGCTCGACCCCCTCGCGGGCGCCGTCGAACACGTTGTGGTCGGTGATGGCGATCGCGCCGAGGCCGATCGCTTCGGCGTGCGCGACGAGCTCGGACGGGCCGATCGAGCAGTCGTGCGACCAGGAGGTGTGCATGTGCAGGTCGGCCACGATCCATTCGCGGTCCGCGAGCGGGTCCGACTCCGGCCGGGGGCGTCGCTTCGCCCGCGCCTGCGCGTAGACGTCCTCGAGGTCCCGTGCGAGGGCGTCGAAGCTCTGGCCCGCGGCCGCCGCTCGGGAACGCGCGCCTTCGCGCGCGCGGAGGGCCTCGTCCTCGCCGAGCCGGGCGAGCGCGGCGGTGACGAGCTCCGGCTGGGCCTCCGCCGCGGGTGGGTCGACGATCGCGCAGCCGGCGGCCTCGGCCTCGAGGCGAAGCCGGGTGTGTCCCCCCGGCACGGGCACGAAGACGGCGACGTTCGCGAGCAGCTCCGCACGCACGGACTCGCGGCGCGCCGAGCGGACGTGCACGCGTCCCCTGAGCCTCGCGGGAGCGGCGGGCCGGAACGACAACGGCTTGGTGTGGATGCCGAGGAGCTCCCACCCGGGGAGCTCGTCGAGGGCCCGGATCGCGGCCCGGACGAGGGGCCGGGCGCCAACCTCGAGCTGGACGCCGATCAGCTGGCCCTTCTCGGCCGGCTGGAACAGCCCGACGTCGACGCCGGCGGGGACGATCCTGTACTCGCCCGGGAGGCGGGTCGCCGCGGCGGTCGCCGCCGCCTCGGACGTGGCGAGGAGTGCGTCGACCCGGATCCGCATCCGGTCACGCCGTTGCTTCGTCGCGAGGCCGACACGCTCCGGCGAGAGGAACGTCGCCACGGTCAGTGTCTCCGCCTCCGCGAGCGCCAGCCTGGAGATGCTGGCCACTCCCGGCTCGAAGCCGTGCACGATGTCGAAGCCGAGACCGAGTGCGTGCCGGAGGCTGGCACGCGTCCCCATGCTCACGCCGACCTGGCTGCGACGCGACACCGGAACCGCCCCGGTGACGGCGATCAGCTCCGCCGGCTCCCCGGCTGCGAGGGCCTGGCGGCCGGCGAGGAGCTCCGACCGCCGGTTCGACGGCGCGATCACGGTCACGTGGTGACCCCGCCCGCGCAGAGCCGCCGCGGCGCCTGCGACGTGGTCGTTCACGTCGTGCGGCTGTGACCAGGAGAACGGCGTGACGAGTGCGATGCGAAGCGACACGGCTCCGCGAGTGTAGGCTCTCCGCCATGAGCGAGGTCGTCATCCAGGTACGCGAGAACGGCTCTCTCAAGGTCACCGGCGCCGTCACCGTCGTCGACGCCGACGGGCGCGAGTTCGCGTTGCCGGAGGGCACTGCCATCGCCCTCTGCCGGTGTGGGCACTCGCAGAACAAGCCGTTCTGCGACACGTCGCACCGGCGCGTCGGCTTCACGGCGGACGACTCGGCACCTCGGGCGGTCTAGGCCGACCCGGGATAAGCCGCAGCATGATCGGGCATCCTCCGGATACGGCGCGGGCCGATCCGGGCGACACTCCTTCCGTGGCAAGCCGAGCCGGCGCTCTACTCCAGGGGCGGTCATCCCGCGTCGATCTCGACCGGAGGCCGATCCTCGTGTTCTGGGAGACGACCCGCGCGTGCCTGCTCGCGTGCCGGCACTGCCGGGCCGACGCGCAGACCGTCGCGGGACCGGGTGAGCTCACCCACGCCGAGGCTCTGGAGTTCGTCGATTCCCTGGTCGACTTCGGGCATCCACCTCCGATCCTGGTCGTCACCGGCGGCGACGCGCTGATGCGCCCAGGCCTCGACGACGTGATCGGGCGGGCCCGAGCGGCGGGCGTTCCGGTCGCGCTCGCGCCGAGCGTGACGTCACTCCTGACCGACGAGCGCATGGCCGAGCTGTACGAGCTCGGCGTCAGGGTCGCGTCGATCTCGCTCGACGGGGCGACGGCAGCGACCCACGAGGGGATCCGCGGGGTGAGCGGCCACTTCGCGCGGACGATCGATGCGATCGAGCGCCTGCGTCGCCACGGCTTCGTCGTGCAGGTCAACACGGCCGTGATGCGCGAGAACGTGACCGAGCTCCCTGCCGTCGCACGCATCGTCCGCGAGACCGGTGCGTCGATCTGGGAGGTCTTCTTCCTCGTTCGCGTCGGGCGGGGGTCGGGCATGACCGAGCTCGACCCGGGCGAGAACGAGGACGTGTGCCAGTTCCTCTACGACGCGTCACGCTACGGCTTCGTCGTGCGCACCGTCGAGTGCCCGATGTTCAGACGGGTCGTCGTGTGGCGCGAGGAGGGGCGTCCGTTCACGCCGGGCCCGCTGTACCGGACGCTCGCATCGTCGCTCGAGCGCTCGCTCGGACGGCCCAGCCGTGCGTCCAGGGCGCACACGAAGGGGACGCGCGACGGGAAGGGGATCGTGTTCGTCTCCGCGACCGGGGAGATCACGCCGGCGGGCTTCCTGCCCGTGGCGCTCGGGAACGTCCGGACGAGCCGGCTCGCCGACGTCTATCGCGAGCACCCGCTCCTCCGCGACATCCGGGCCGCCCGCTTCTCCGGGCGCTGCGGGGAGTGCGAGTACCGGCAGCTGTGCGGCGGCTCGCGCGCACGCGCGTTCGCCGCCTCCGGGAACCCGCTCGCAGCCGACCCCGCGTGTGCGTACGTGCCGGCCGCGTCCTGACCGACCTCGGGACGGACGCCACGCCACGCGTACCCCGGTGCGACCACGGCTAGGGGTATGAGCGCCTCCGGGCCCGGCACGGGGCCGGGCACGGAGGCGCTCGAGTCGGGGCACCCGCCCTGCGGGCGGGTGCCGGTCAGGCAGTCGTCGCGCTCTTCGTCTTCGCGCGCGCGTTCTTCGTGATGAAGCGCTCGATCAGCTCGTGCGCCTCGTCGTCGCGGATCTGCTTCGGGGGCGACTTCATGAGGTAGCTCGACGGAGCCTCGAGTGCCCCGGCGATGCCGTTGTTGAGCGCGAGCTTCGCCAGGCGGACCGCATCGATCACGATCCCGGCGGAGTTCGGCGAGTCCCAGACCTCGAGCTTCAGCTCGCAGTTCAGCGGCACGTCGCCGAACGAGGAGCCCTCCATCCGGATGTACGCCCACTTGCGGTCCGTCAGCCACGGCACGTAGTCGGACGGCCCGACGTGCACGTTGTCGGCTCCGATGTCGTAGTCGAGCATCGACGTGACGGCGTTCGTCTTCGAGATCTTCTTCGACTCGAGGCGCTCACGCTCGAGCATGTTCAGGAAGTCCGAGTTGCCGCCGACGTTGAGCTGCATCGTGCGGTCGAGGTGGACGCCGCGGTCGCCGAACAGCGTCGTCAGCACGCGGTGCGTGATCGTCGCGCCCACCTGCGACTTGATGTCGTCGCCGATGATCGGCACCCCTGCCTGCTCGAACCGCTTCTGCCAGTAGTGCTCACGCGCGATGAACACCGGCATGCAGTTCACCATCGCCACTCCGGCCTCGAGGATCTGCTCCGTGTACCACTTGGTCGCCATCTCCGATCCGACCGGGAGGTAGTTGACGACGACGTCGGCGCCCGTCTCCTTCAGGATCCCGACGACGTCGTCGGTCTCTCCCGGCGCCTTCTCGACGACCTGCGAGAGGTACTTGCCGATGCCGTCGTGCGTCATCCCGCGCGAGACGGTGACCCCCGTCTTCTTCACGGTGGCGAACTTGATCGTGTCGTTCGGATGGGCCCAGATCGCGTCCGCGAGATCGACGCCGACCTTTCCCTTGACGACGTCGAACGCCGCCACGAACTCGATGTCCGAGATGTGGTAGCCGCCGAGGTCGACGTGCATCAGCCCGGGCACGGTGTCGGACGGGTCGGCGTCCTTGTAGTACTCGACGCCCTGGAGCAGGGAGTTGGCGCAGTTGCCGACCCCGACGATCGCGACACGGACCTTGTCCTTCTTCGGCGTCTTGCCGTTCTTGCCGTTGCTCGTTGCCATGACTTCCTTTCCGCGGGAGGTGCTGCCCGGGGACGACCCCCGAACGGGGACCGTCCCCCGCTTGCGTCTCTGGTTTCCGGTGTAGGGGACGTCGAGCCCGTCCGCGATCGCGCGGACGATGACGTCGTTGACGCTGCGGCCTTCGCGCGCCGCCTCTGCCTCGATCTCGTGCTTGAGGCCCTCCGGCACGCGGAGGAGGACGACGGGGCTGGCGCCCGGGAGCGGGCTCCGCCTCCCGGTCGGGGCGTACCCGACCCCGAGGTCGTCTGCGACGAGGCCGGTCGCGACGTCGTTCAGACTGCGGCCGCGGCGCGCCGTCTCGCGGACGAGCGCCTTCTTGACGTGCTCCGGCATCCGCACGAGGATGCCCTTGCGTGAAGTGCTAGCAGACAAAGTGCTAGCACTGTATCCGAAGATCCGGCGCGATGTGTGAAGCTCCGGAGAAGGGCGGGATCCCGGGCGTCGGGCCCGCCGTCACGGTGGCGGGCGATCACGGCCGACGCGTCGCGCACCACAGGGCCGCGGCTCGCCGGCCCGCGGTCAGGACGCCTGCTCTGCGAGCTCGCGGAGCTGGCTGCGCACGTACAGCATGCGCTGCACGACGGTGACCCAGGCCATCGCCGCGAGCACGTAGATGGGCCACTGGAGCCAGCCCCACGGCGCGAGGCCGAGACCGACCGAGACGATGACCACGCGCTCGAGGCGCGAGCCGAACCCGACGTCGCCCTTGAGCCCGAGCGCCTCCGCCTTCGCGCGCGTGTAGGAGACGAGGAACGATCCGATCACCGCCGCGAACGCGGCGACGAGCGCGATCTCGTTCCCGTCGCGCATGAAGGCGAGGCCGATCGCCGTCAGCATCGCCGCCTCTCCGAGGCGGTCGAACGTCGAGTCGAGGAAGGCGCCGAAGATGGTGCCCTTGCTGGCCGCGCGCGCGAGCGCGCCGTCGAGGATGTCCGCGATCGAGCCCGCGATGAAGAAGGCGCCACCGAGCCAGTAGAAGAGGTACTCGTTGCGCTCCTCGAACCCGACGAGGACGGCCCCCGCGACACAGAGCGCGAGCCCCGCGATCGACAGCATGTCCGGCGTCAGCTTCGTCTTCGCGACGCCCGCCATCGACCGGCGCAGGATCTCGCGCGCCGCCGCCGTGTACTCCTGCTTGACGCGATCGAGTTGCGAGACGCGCTGCGGTCGCGCGCCCTGCTCCCTCATGTCGTCCACGTGGCGCGGTCGACCAGGTGTCGGACGCGCTCGCGGAAGAGCACCCCGGCGGTCACGAGCGCGATCATCACGCCGGCGGCGACGTCCAGCCAGTAGTGGTTGCCGGTCGACATCACCGTGAACCACACCCACGGCGCCCAGAGCGCCCACATGAGCCTCGCGACGGTGTTCCGCACGAGCCCGACCATGACGATCGAGACGATCAGCGCGTCCATCGCATGCAGGCTCGGCATCGCCGCGTAGGGGTTCGCGGAGAACGCGATCAGCCCGCTGTCGTGGGTCAGGGAGGCGTGCTCGGCGAGCACGTCGGTGAATCCCCACTCGGGGAACATCCGCGGCGGCGCGGTCGGGAGCAGCACGTAGCCGATCAGCCCGACGAGGTTGGCGGCGATCAGCCAGTTCCGGAAGTCCGCGAACCGCTCGTGGTGGCGGAAGTAGACCCAGAGCAGGGTCACGCCGACCACGGCGAACTGCGAGAGCCAGTACGTGTACGACGTCGCGGCGATCAGGAAGGCCGATCCCTCGACGACGTGCTGCAGGGGAAGCTCGATCAGCGAGCCGGTCTGGTGCTGGAACTCGATGATCTCCCGGCCGTTCTCGAAGGCCGCCGAGACGCTTCGGTCGGCCGCCCCGCGAGCGACCTGGTACACGACGTAGAAGCCCATCCAGATCGCGAACTGGAGCCCGAAGTGGCCCCACCCACGAGGAAGCCGCGTCCCGATACCCGCTCCCTTGCCGGACATGCCACGACCATCCTAACGGTCGATGCCGCGGGCTCTACTCCGGCGTGCCCCGCGCCCCGGTCTGGTACTCGACGAGCGTCCGCACGTACTGCGCACGTTCGAACGCGTGGGGGTTGCCGCACGCGGCCTGGCTCATGCTCCCCTTCGCCTGTGCGAGCGACGCGTACTCGCGTGTCTCGAGCCACTCGCCGAGGCCGGTGGTGAGCTCACGAAGCAGGTCGGGCCCGCTGCGCAGGAGCTGCGAGGCGATCATCACGGCGTCCGCGCCGGCGAGCACGAGCTTCACGACGTCCTCGGCGGTCTGCGCCCCGCTCGTCGCCGCGAGGCTGATCGGGACGCGACCCGTGAGGATCGCGATCCAGCGCAGCGGGAGACGGAGCTCGTCCCGGCTCGAGAGTCGGAGCTCGGGCGTCACCGTCAGTGTCTCGAGGTCGATGTCGGGCTGCAGGAACCGGTTGAACAGCACGATCCCGTCGGCCCGGGCATCCGCGAGCCGCTGCGCCACGTTCGCGAACGCCGTGTAGTAGGGGCCGACCTTCACGGCAAGGGGCACCGTGACTGCGGCCCGAACACGGCTGACGAGACGCAGCGTGCGGTCCTCGACGCTCGCCGCCGAGGCGTAGGCGTCGGTCTCGACGGCGTAGACGTTGAGCTCGATCGCGTCGGCGCCCGCCGCCTGGAGCAGCTCCGCGTAGCGGATCCACCCACCGGGGGTGACGCCGTTGATGCTGGCGATCACCGGGATCGACAGCGCCTCCTTGGCTGCGGCGACGTGCTCGACGTAGCGCCGCGGGCCGGTGTTGTAGTCGTCCATCTCGGGGAAGTACGTGAGGGCCTCTCCGAAGCTGTGCGCGCCGAGCTCGAGCGTGTCGTGCAGCTCGACCTCCTCGTGCTCGATCTGCTCCTCGAAGAGGGACGGCAGCACGACGGCCGCGGCACCGGCCTCCTCGAGCCTGCGGAGCGTGTCGAGGTCGGCCGTGAGCGGGGAGGCCGAGGCGACGAGTGGGCTCGCGAGCTCGATCCCGAGGTACGTCGAACGTAGATCCATGCTCATCCCTCCTCCGGTTGCTCCGCCTGCACGGTCTCGTGCTCGACCTCTGCCAGCTGCTCGTACACGAGGCGCCGCTCGTCCACGTCACGCTGCGCCTCCATCCCGAGGCGCTCGTACTCCTCCGGTCGCGTCCGCCGAAGCATGGCAAAGCGGGCCTCCCGCTGCATGAAGTCGGCGACCGGCACCTTCGGTGCGCGCGAGTCGAGCGTGAACGGGTGCTCGCCGGCGCCTGCATGCCGGGGGTCGTAGCGCCAGAGCGGCCAGTAGCCGGAGTCGACGGCGAGCTTCTGCTGTCGCATCCCCTCGGCCATCTCGATGCCGTGCGCGATGCAGTGGCTGTACGCGATCACGAGCGACGGCCCGTTCCAGGCGTCGGCCTCGGCGAGCGCCTTCACGGTCTGGGGGTTGTCGGCCCCCAGGGCGATCTGCGCGACGTACACGTTGCCGTAGGCGGTGGCGATCTGCCCGAGGTCCTTCTTCCGCGTCTGCTTGCCCCCGGCTGCGTACTTCGCGACGGCGCCGCGCGGCGTCGCCTTCGAGGCCTGCCCGCCGGTGTTCGAGTACACCTCCGTGTCGAGCACGAGCACGTTGACGTCCGCTCCGGACGCGAGCACGTGGTCGAGCCCGCCGAAACCGATGTCGTAGGCCCACCCGTCGCCCCCGACGATCCACACCGTCGTGTGCACGAGAGCGTCGGCGAGCGCGAGCAGGCGGGCCGCCGCCGCGTCGTCGGAGCCGCGGAGGCGGTCCTTCAGCTCGGCGACGCGCTCGCGCTGACGGGCGACGCCGTCCTCTGTCGTCTGGTCGGCCTCGAGCAGCGCGGGGGCGAGGTCCGGGGCGACCTCCGCCACGAGCTGTCGCGCGGCTCGTCCCTTGTGATCGAGCGCGAGCCGCATGCCGAGCCCGAACTCGGCGTTGTCCTCGAAGAGGGAGGTCGACCACGCGGGCCCGCGTCCCGCGCGGTTCCTCGACCACGGCGTGGTCGGCAGGTTGCCCCCGTAGATCGACGAGCAGCCGGTCGCGTTGGCCACGAGCAGGCGATCCCCGAAGAGCTGTGTCAGCAGCTTGAGGTACGGCGTCTCGCCGCAGCCTTCGCAGGCGCCCGAGTACTCGAACAGCGGCTCGAGCATCTGCGAGCCCTTGACCGTCGCGACGTCGACCGTCGTGCGGTCGATCTCGGGGACCGTGAGGAAGAACTCGTAGCGCTCGCGCTCGCGGTCGAGGTGCTCGCCCTTCGGCTGCATGTTGATCGAGCGGTGCCCGACCTCCTCCTTGCGGTGGGCGGGGCAGGTGTCGACGCAGATCCTGCAGCCCGTGCAGTCGTCGGGCGCGACCTGGATCGTCATCCGCATGCCCGGTCGGTGCCGGTCGCGCCACTCCTTCGAGAGGAACCCCTCGGGCGCGCCGGCGAGCGCGTCGGGCGGGAAGACCTTCATCCGGATCGCCGCGTGCGGGCACACGAGTGCGCACTTGGCGCAGTCGATGCAGATCGACTCGTCCCAGATCGGGATCTCGAGGGCGATCGAGCGCTTCTCGAACCGCGCCGTGCCCGTGGGGAACGTGCCGTCGACGGGGAGCGCGCTCACCGGCAGGAGGTCGCCGTGGCCCGCGATCATCGCCGCCGTCACGCGCTGCACGAAGTCGGGTGCGGTGTCCGGGACGGGGGCGCGGAGCCGGAAGTCGGACGTGACCTCGGCGGGGACGTCGAGCGCACGGAGCCCGTCGAGCGCGCTGTCGACGGCGGCGACGTTCCGCGCCACGACCGCCTCGCCCCGCTTCCCGTAGGTCCGCTCGATCGCGGCCTTGATCGCGGCGATCGCGTGTTCCCGGGGGAGGACGTCCGCGAGCGCGAAGAAGCACGTCTGGAGCACCGTGTTCACGCGGCGGCCGAGCCCGGCTTCGCGCGCGACGCGCGTCGCGTCGACGACGAACACCCGGAGGCCCCGATCGACGATGTGCTGCTGCGCCTCGCGGGGTAGGCGGTCCCACGTTCCCCTCCGCCCGAACGGGCTGTTGAGCAGCACGGTCGCGCCGTCGTCGGCGATCTGGAGCACGTCCTGCGTCTCGAGCAGCCCGAAGTGGTGGCAGGCGACGAAGCTCGCCCGCTGCACGAGGTAGGTGGAGCGGATCGGCCGCGGCCCGAAGCGGAGGTGGGAGACCGTCGTCGAGCCCGACTTCTTCGAGTCGTAGACGAAGTAGCCCTGTGCGTGGAGGCCGGCCTCCTCGCCGATGATGCGGATCGAGTTGTGGTTCGCGCCGACCGTGCCGTCCGCTCCCAGCCCGAAGAACACCGCGCGGACGACATCGGCGGGCTCGGTCTGGAATGACCTGTCGACGTCGAGCGAGAGGCCCGTGACGTCGTCGGCGATCCCGACCGTGAACCGGGGGCGGGGTGCGTCCCGGTCGAGCTCGTCGAGGGCGGCCTTCGCCATCGCCGGCGTGAACTCCTTCGACGCCAGGCCGTAGCGCCCGCCGATCACCCGGGGCATCGGGCCGCCGGGTCGCGTCGCGAGTGCGGCGATGACGTCCTGGTGGAGGGGCTCGCCGAGAGCTCCCGGCTCCTTCGTGCGGTCGAGCACGGCGATCGCGGCCACCGTCGGCGGGAGGGCTGCGACGAGTGCCTCGGCGTCGAACGGACGGAAGAGACGCACCTTCACGAGGCCGACCTTCTCGCCCTGCTCTGCGAGCGCCTCGACGGCCTCCTCGGCCGCTCCGCACCCGGACCCCATGATCACGAGGACGCGCTCCGCCTCCGGGTGGCCGCTGTAGTCGAAGAGGCGGTACCGGCGGCCGGTGAGCTCGGCCAGGCGGTCGAGCTCGTGCTGCACCGTGCCCGCGAGCTCGTCGTAGAACGGATTCGCCGCCTCGCGCGCCTGGAAGAAGACGTCGGGGTTCTGGGCGGAGCCACGGAGCACCGGGTGCTCGGGGGACAGCGCCCGGGCACGGTGGGCCGCCACGAGCCGCTCGTCGACGAAGCCCCTGATCTCGGCGTCGCCGAGGGCGTCGATCGTGTTGAGCTCGTGCGAGGTCCGGAAGCCGTCGAAGAAGTGGAGGAACGGGACCCGGGACGAGAGTGTCGCCGCGTGCGCGACGAGCGCGAAGTCCTGCGCCTCCTGCGGTGACGAGGAGCACAGCATCGCCCATCCCGTCGTGCGCGCGGCCATCACGTCGGAGTGGTCGCCGAAGATCGAGAGCGCGTGGGTCGCCAGCGTTCGCGCGGCGACGTGGATCACCGCCGGCGTCAGCTCGCCGGCGATCTTGAACATGTTCGGCAGCATCAGGAGGAGGCCCTGCGACGCGGTGAACGTCGTCGCGAGCGCTCCCGCCTGCAACGCGCCGTGCACGGCGCCGGCCGCTCCCCCCTCGCTCTGCATCTCCACGATCCTGGGCACCGCCCCCCAGGCGTTCGGCCGGTCGGCCGCCGACCAGCCGTCCGCGAGCTCGCCCATCGGTGACGCCGGGGTGATCGGGTAGATCGCGATCACCTCGCTGAGCGCGTACGCCACGCGGGCGGCAGCCTCGTTGCCATCGACCGTGATCCGGGGGCCCACGTGGACAGGTTCCCGGCGCGCAGGTGCCCGGGCATCGGTGCGGGCGCCGATCCGCCTTCGGGGTTTCCCGCACGTGCGTGCGGGCCGTTCCCGTGTCACGATCGCGCCCACGGTGCTAGCGAGGAAGAGGAGGAGGCAGTGGTGAGCGGCTTCGCGATCGTGCACGACGAGGGCCTCGAACGCGCCTACGGGAAGTGGGTGCTGGTGCGGCGCTCGCTCGGGCTGCAGGCGTTCGGGATGAACATGGTCGACCTGCGGCCGGGGGACTCGATCCCCGAGCACGACGAGCTCGGCAGGTCGCAGGAGGAGGTCTTCTACGTGGTCTCCGGCGCGCCCACGCTCGTCGTCGACGGTGTCGACCATCCGCTGCGGGAAGGGTCGTTCGCCCGTCTCGACCCGGAGCGGACGCGGACGGTGCGGAACGACGGCGACGTCGTCGCGCGTGTGCTGATCGCGTCCGCGCCCACCACCTCGGGCTACGTGCCGATGGACTGGGCCTAGCGGCCCCCGGCCCCTCGGTGCGCCCCGGGTCGACGGCGCGTGCGGGGGGCGGCGCTCAGCCGCCGATGTACGACATCTCGACCTTCGGCAACGCGGCGGTCGCCTCGGTGCGTCGCTCCGAGTAGCGGTCGGTGCGGGCGGCCCAGACGGCGGCGATCGCCGACGCGAGCTCGCCGTCGCCCGTACCCGAGCGCAACAGCGCCCGGAGGTCGGTGCCGCCGACGGCGAACAGGCACGTGTAGAGCTTCCCCTCGGCCGACACCCGTGCGCGCGTGCACCCGCCGCAGAACGGCTGCGTGACGGAGGCGATGACCCCGATCTCGCCCGCGCCGTCCCGGTACCGCCACCGCCGTGCGACCTCGCCCGTGTACGCCGGCTCGACGGGCTCGAGCGGGAACACCTCGTCGATGCGACGGACGATCTCGGCGGCCGGCACGACGTCGTCGAGTCGCCAGCCGTTCGTGGCCCCGACGTCCATGTACTCGATGAACCGCATCGTGTGCCCCGACCCCCGGAAGTGGCGCGCCAGGTCGACGATCCCGCCGTCGTTCACGCCCCGCCTGACGACGGCGTTCACCTTCACGGGGAGCCCGGCGGCGGCCGCGTCGTCGATCCCCTCGAGGACACGTGCGACGGGGAAGTCGACGTCGTTCATCGCGCGGAAGGTGTCCTCGTCGAGCGAGTCGAGAGAGACGGTCACCCGATCGAGGCCGGCGTCCCGCAGCGCTGATGCCATCCGGGAGAGCAGCGCACCGTTCGTGGTGAGTGTCAGCTCGAGGCCGTCGATCCGTGCGAGCATGCCGACGAGCACCTCGATGTCGGCGCGCAGCAGGGGCTCACCCCCGGTGAGGCGGATCTTCCGGAGCCCGAACGTGACGAACGTTCGGGCGACGCGCTCGATCTCCTCGAAGGTGAGCAGCTCGCGCCGCGGCATGAACCGGTAGTCGCGCCCGAACACGCTCTTCGGCATGCAGTAGGTGCACCGGAAGTTGCAGCGGTCGGTGACCGAGATGCGCAGGTCGCGCACGGGGCGACCCAGGGTGTCGACCACGGTCATCCGCCGAGAGCGTAGCCCGACTGCCACGTCCTCGTGTCCAGCGGCGGGTTGCCGGCGTCCGCGGGCCGGCGTGCCCCGGGCGGCCCCGACCGCACCGGCCGGGCCGTCCACGATCGCGGCGGCAGATGCCTTCGGGCTCGTTCGGCAGTAGCCTGCGCCGGTGCATCTGCGCACGTCTGGGCCACTGTTCGCGCTCGTCGCCGTCACCGCCGTGTGGGGGGTCACGTTCGTCCAGGTCCAGGACGCGCTCGTCCTCTATCCGCTGTTCGCGTTCCTCGCCGTCCGCTTCGCGATCTCGACCGCCGTCCTCGCGCCGTTCGCGTGGCGTCCCCTCCGGGAGACGCCGCGGGCGGGCCTCCTCGCAGGGGCCGGGGTCGGGGTGTTGCTCGCCTCCGCCTACGCCCTCCAGACGGCCGGGCTCGAGCTGACGACGGTGGCGAGCACGGGCTTCATCACCGGGCTGTACGTCGTCTTCACCCCCCTCATCGCCCTCGCGTTGTTCCGCACCCGGGTGCCGCCGGCGCTGTGGGCCGGGATCGCGCTCGCCCTCGTCGGTCTCCTGCTCCTGAACGGCGTCCCGGGCGGCTCGACCGTGGGCAATGCCCTCGTGCTCGCCAACGCGCTGGTGCAGGCGCTCCAGATCGCCGCGATGGAGCGGTTCGCGCCCCGGTACGACCCGCGTGCGCTGACGTTCCTGCAGATGGCGACGTCGTTCGTCGGGTTCACGGTGATCGCGCTCGCCGTCGGTCAGCTCGAGGTGCCGAGGGGGATCACGGTCTGGGGCGCGCTCCTCGTCACTGGCGTGTTCGCGGGTGCGCTCGGCTACCTCGTCGCGACGTGGGTGCAGGCGCGCACGACCGCGGCGCGAGCTGCGCTCGTCTTCACCCTCGAGGCGCCGTTCGCGGCACTGTTCGGCGTCCTGCTGGCGGGCGAGGTGCTCGGCTGGCTCGGCGCCCTCGGCTGCGCCGTGATGCTCGCCGGCATCGTCCTTGCCGAGCCGTCGGCGGCGCGGGCGCTGCAACGCCTGGCGCCGCGTCGAGGGCGCTGATGGACGCCGTCCTGCTCGGCGCCGCTGCCGCCTTCCTCTTCGGAGCGATGACCGTCGCGCTCCGTCCGCCTCTGCGGCTCGGAGGCGCGGCCGAGTCGGGCGCGCTCCTCACGATCGTCCCGGCGCTCGGCGTGGTCGGCCTCGCGGCGGCGCTGCGCGGCGTCGCGGCGGTCGACGGGACCTGGCCCTTCCTGCTCGCCGGGCTCCTCTGGCCGGGCTGCATGACGCTGTTCCTGCTCGGCGTTCGTCACGCGGGCGCGTCGCGGACGTCCGTCGTCGCCGGCACCGCGCCGCTGTTCTCGACGGTGATCGCGCTGGTCTTCCTCGACGAGACGCTCGTCGCCGGCCTCGCCGCGGGCGCGGTGCTGATCGTCGTCGGGGGCGTGCTCCTCGTCGGGGAGCGCACGCGGCCCGAGTCGTTCCTCTGGATCGGCCTCGTCTTCGCGCTCGGGGCGACCCTCGCGTTCGCGACCCGGGACAACCTCGTGCGGTGGCTCTCGCTCGACACCGACGTCAGCCCGGAGCTCGCGGCCCTCGCGACGGTCGTCGGCGGCACGGCGACGATCCTCGCGTGGGTGATCGTCGCCCGCCGCCCGCTGGGCGTGCACAGGCTCCCCGCGTTCGTCCCCGCGGGTGTCCTCTTCGGCCTGTCGTACGTCTGCGTCTTCGAGGCCTACTACCGGGGGCCGGTGACGGTGGTGTCGCCGATGATCGCGACCGAGTCGCTGTGGGGCGTGGGGCTCGCCGCCCTCCTCCTCCGGCGACAGGAGCGCGTCGGGCCGCGTCTCGTCGCGGGGGCGGTGCTCGTGGTCGCCGGTGGCGTGCTGATCGGGCTCTCGCGCTGAGTGCCCGTCACGAGGAGGGCCGAGGCCTCGCTTGGTGATCTGCTACGATGCGACTCATATTTTCATGAGTCGCTTCGACTCAACCTGCCAGACCCCGGACGAGGAGACGACGACACATCATGGCGAAGACGATCGGAATCGACCTCGGCACCACGAACAGCTGCATGGCGGTGCTCGAGGGCGGCGAGCCGACCGTGATCCCGAACGCGGAGGGTGGGCGGACGACGCCGTCCGTCGTCGCGTTCACGAAGGACGGTCAGCGGCTCGTCGGGGCGCCCGCGCGGCGCCAGCAGGTGACGAACCCCCAGAACACGATCTTCTCGATCAAGCGCTTCATGGGGCGCAAGTGGGACGAGGTCTCCGAGGAGATGACGATCGTGCCCTACGAGGTCGTCGAGGGCGAGAACGGGGATGCGCGTGTGACGGCGGACGAGCGCGGGTTCGCGCCGCCGGAGATCAGCGCGATGATCCTGCAGAAGATCAAGACCGACGCCGAGGCGTATCTCGGCGAGTCGGTCACGGACGCCGTGATCACCGTCCCGGCCTACTTCAACAACGCGCAGCGGGAGGCGACGAAGGACGCGGGCCGGATCGCGGGCCTCAACGTCGTCCGCATCATCAACGAGCCGACCGCGGCCGCCCTCGCCTACGGCCTCGACAAGGAGGGCGCGGATCAGCTCCTGCTCGTGTTCGACCTCGGCGGCGGCACGTTCGACGTGTCGGTGCTGGAGCTCGGCGAGGGCGTCTTCGAGGTCAAGTCGACGAACGGCGACAACCACCTCGGCGGCGACAACTTCGACAAGGCGATCGTCGACTGGATGGTGGCCGAGTTCAAGCGCGAGCAGGGGATCGACCTCTCCGTCGACAAGATGGCGCTGCAGCGCCTGTACGAGGCCGCCGAGAAGGCGAAGATCGAGCTCTCCTCGGCGATGTCGACGCAGATCAACCTGCCGTTCATCACCGCGACCGCCGAGGGGCCGAAGCACCTCGACCTCCAGCTCACGCGGGCGAAGCTCAACGAGCTCGCGAGCTCGCTGCTCGAGCGCCTCGTCGGGCCGACGAAGCAGGCGCTCGCCGACGCCGAGCTGTCCGCGTCGGACATCGATCACGTGATCCTCGTCGGCGGCATGACCCGCATGCCCGCGGTCGTCGAGAGGGTGAAGGAGCTCGTCGGCAAGGAGCCGCACAAGGGCGTCAACCCCGACGAGGTGGTCGCGCTCGGCGCCGCGATCCAGGGCGGCGTGCTCAAGGGCGAGGTGAAGGACGTGCTCCTGCTCGACGTGACCCCGCTCTCGCTCGGCATCGAGACGAAGGGCGGCGTGTTCACGAAGCTGATCGAGCGGAACACGACGATCCCGAAGAAGGCGTCGGAGACGTTCACGACCGCCGAGGACAACCAGCCGTCGGTCGAGATCCACGTGCTCCAGGGCGAGTCGGAGATGGCCGCGTTCAACAAGACACTCGGCAAGTTCCAGCTCGTCGGCATCCCACCGGCCCCCCGCGGCATGCCGCAGGTGCAGGTCACGTTCGACATCGACGCGAACGGGATCATCCACGTCTCCGCGAAGGACATGGGGACGGGCAACGAGCAGCAGATCCGCATCGAGGGCGGCTCGGGCCTGTCCGAGGACGAGGTGCAGCGGATGGTCAAGGAGGCCGAGGGCCACGCCGAGGAGGCGCACGCCCTGCGCGAGCTCGCCGACGCCCGGAACGCGGCGGAGACGCTCGCGTACTCGACCGAGAAGACGCTCGCCGAGCACCGCGACAAGGTCGACGCCGAGCAGGCGCGCGTCGTCGACGCGGCGCTCGCGGAGCTCCACACCGCGATCGAGGGCACCGACGTGGCGGCGATCCGCGAGAAGACGAACGCCCTCCAGCAGGCGGCCCAGCCGCTCGCCCAGGCGATCTACGCGGAGGCGCAGGCCTCGGCGGCGCAGTCCTCGGACGGGAACGGCGGCGCGTCCGCCGGGTCGGAGGACGAGGTGATCGAGGACGCCGACTACGAGGTGATCGACGAGGACGAGGCGGCGAAGGCGTGACCGAGCCGGAGCTCACCGACGTCGTCGAGGGAGAAGCGCCGGAGTCGGGCGCCTCCCCCGACGCGGTCGCCGGCGACGCCGACGACGGGCTCGCCGCGCGGCTCGCCGAGGCGGAGGCGGCGCGCGACGAGTACCTGGCCGACCTGCAGCGGGTCGCGGCGGAGTTCGACAACTACCGGAAGCGCGTCGCGCGCGACCAGCAGGCGCTCGTCGCCCGGGCGAGCGCCAACCTCGTCGAGCGGCTCCTGCCGGTGCTCGACGATCTCGAGCGTGCGCTCGACGCCGCCGAGAGGCACGAGGAGGCGACGGTGCTCGACGGCGTGCGCATGACCCGCGACGCCCTCCAGGGCGTGCTCGCGGGGGAGGGGCTCGTGGAGATCGAGGCGGACGGCGCGTTCGACCCGCACGCGCACGAGGCGCTGATGACGACGCCGGCGGACGACGTCCCGAGCGGTGACGTCGTGGAGATCGTGCAGCGGGGGTTCCGGCTCGGGGACGTCGTGCTCCGGCCGGCGCGCGTGATCGTCGCGGAGTAGGCGTCGTGGCGACCCGGGCCAGGAACCCGTACGAGGTGCTCGGCGTCCCGAAGACGGCGAGCGCCGACGAGATCAAGAAGGCGTACCGGAAGCTCGCGCGCGAGAACCACCCGGATCGGAACCCGGGGGACGGCGCCGCCGAGGAGCGCTTCAAGGAGGTCCAGGACGCCTACGACCTCCTGTCCGACCCCCAGCGCCGCGAGCAGTACGACCGCTTCGGGGCGGCGGGGCCCGGCGCGTTCGCCGGTGACGGCTTCCAGGACGTCCGCTTCGAGAACGTCGACGTCGGCGACCTGTCCGACCTCTTCGGGGGCCTCGGCGGCTTCTTCGGCGGCCGCGGAGCACGTCAGGGCCGACCGCGTGCCCAGCGGGGCGCCGATCTCGAGACACGCGTGCGCGTCTCCTTCGACGACGCGCTCGGCGGCGTCGAGATCCGCGTCCCCGTCGAGACCGAGGCTCCGTGCGGCGCGTGCGGAGGGACCGGCGCCGAGCCGGGCACCGCGCCCCGCCAGTGCCCCGACTGCGGCGGCTCGGGCGTCGTCTCCGACAACCAGGGCCTGTTCGCCCTCTCCCACCCGTGTGCGCGGTGTCGCGGCAACGGGGTCGTCGTCGACACCCCCTGCGCGCGCTGCGCCGGCGCCGGGCACGAGCGGGTGACGAAGCGCTACCGCGTGAAGGTCCCCGCCGGCGCCCGCGACGGGACCCGGATCAGGCTGCGCGGCAAGGGCGAGCCGGGAGCCTACGGCGGGCCGCCCGGCGACCTCTGGGTGCGCGTCCAGGTCGAGTCGTCGCCGCTCTACGAGCGTCGCGGCGCCGACCTCGTGCTCGAGGTCCCGGTGACCTACGCCGAGGCGACGCTCGGCGCGACGGTGGAGATCCCGACCCCCGACGGCCCGGTCGCCCTGAAGGTCCCCGGCGGCACGCCGAGCGAGAAGCTGCTGCGCGTCAAGGGGCACGGAGCGCCGAAGCTGAAGGGCGGCGGCCGCGGCGACCTGCTCGCCCGCATCAAGGTGACCGTGCCCACGAAGCTGACGAAGGCGGAGCGCGAGGCGCTCGAGGCGTACGACAAGGCCTCGCGCGAGCGTCCGCGCGAGAAGGCGTTCGGCGCATGAGCGACGCGACGCCCAGGTACATGATCTCGGTGGCCGCGGAGCTCGTCGGGATGCACCCCCAGACGCTGCGCCTGTACGAGTCCAAGGGGCTCGTCCGGCCGGCACGGACGCCCGGCGGGACGCGCCTCTACTCGGACGCCGACGTCGAGCGGCTCCGGCTCGTGCAACGGCTGACGACCGAGCTCGGCCTGAACCACGCCGGAGTCGAGCACGTGCTCCGTCTCGAGGACGAGCTCCGCCGACTGCGCGGGCGCATGAACCGGCTCGAGCGCCAGCTGCGCGACGAGATCCGCGCCACCCATCGGCAGTACCGCCGCGAGATCGTGCTCTACCGGCCGCCGCAGCCGCCGGCACCGAGGGCCTGATCACCGCGCCGAGGCATCACACACCTTCGAGAGCGAGGAACCACAGCGGATGGACTTCACGAAGTTGACGATCAAGAGCGGGGAGGCGGTCGCGGGTGCGCAGGAGCTCGCCCGGAGGCTCGGGAACCCGGAGTTGACCTCCGACCACCTCGCCGTCGCGCTCCTCGAGCAGGAGCTGCCGCGGACGCTCGTGCAGCGAGCCGGAGCCGACCCCGCCTCGCTGCGCGCGGAGGCCGAGGCGCGGCTCCGGCAGCAGCCCTCCGTCTCGGGCGGCGGCGCCCAGCCGCAGGCGGGGCCGTCCTTTCGCCGCGCGCTCGACCGCGCCTTCGACGAGATGCGATCGCTCGACGACGAGTTCGTCTCCGTCGAGCACCTCGTGCTCGCGCTCGGGCTCGTCGACCGCGACGCGCTGCTCGCGGCGCTGAAGGACGTCCGCGGCGGGCAGCGGGTGACGAGCCAGGACCCCGAGGGCTCCTACCAGGCGCTCGAGAAGTACGGCCGCGACCTGACGGCGCTCGCCGAGCAGGGGAAGCTCGACCCGGTGATCGGTCGGGACGACGAGATCCGGCGTGTGATCCAGGTCCTCTCCCGGCGCACGAAGAACAACCCGGTGCTGATCGGCGAGCCCGGAGTCGGCAAGACCGCGATCGCCGAGGGCCTCGCACAGCGCATCGTCGCCGGCGACGTGCCGGAGGGCCTGAAGGGCAAGCGGGTGTGGGCGCTCGACGTGGGCGCGCTCGTCGCCGGCTCGAAGTACCGCGGCGAGTTCGAGGAGCGCCTGAAGGCCGTGCTCGCGGAGATCACCGCCTCCGAGGGCGAGATCGTGCTCTTCATCGACGAGCTGCACACGATCGTGGGCGCAGGGGCGGCCGAGGGCGCCGTCTCCGCGGGAAACCTGCTCAAGCCGATGCTGGCGCGGGGGGAGTTGCGCGCCGTGGGGGCGACGACCCTCGACGAGTACCGCACGCACATCGAGAAGGACGCGGCGCTCGAGCGGCGCTTCCAGCCGGTGCTCGTCGGCGAGCCGTCGGCCGCGGACACGATCGCGATCCTGCGCGGCCTCAAGGAGCGCTACGAGGCGCACCACGGCGTGCGCATCCGCGACGCGGCGCTCGTCGCCGCCGCGCTGCTCTCGGAGCGCTACATCTCCGACCGCTTCCTCCCCGACAAGGCGATCGATCTCGTGGACGAGGCGGCCAGTCGGCTGCGCATGGAGATCGACTCCTCGCCGGTCGAGCTGGACGAGGCCGAGCGCAGGGTGCGGCAGCTCGAGATCGAGCTGACGGCGATGGCCAAGGAGGCCGAGGCGGTGCGCGAGCCCGTGGAGCGCGAGCTCGCCGAGGCGAAGGCCCGTCGCGACGAGCTCGCCGCCCGCTGGGCGCAGGAGAAGGACGTGCTCGACCGCGTGAAGGAGATCACACGGCTGATCGACGAGCTGCGCATGGAGGCCGAGCGCGAGGAGCGCCTCGGGAACCTGCAGCGCGTGGCCGAGATCCGCTACGGGGAGCTGCCCGCGCTCGAGCAGGAGCTCGCGGAGCGCGGCGAGGCGGCCGCGGCGGCTGCGCCGATGGTCAAGGAGGAGGTCGACGAGGACGACGTCGCCTCGGTCGTCGCGAGCTGGACGGGGGTCCCGGTCGACCGGCTGCTCGAGGGCGAGGTGGAGAAGCTCGTGCACATGGAGGAGCGGCTGCACGGGCGCGTCGTCGGGCAGGACGCTGCGATCGACGCCGTCGCGAACGCGCTCCGGCGTGCGCGCTCCGGGCTGCAGGACCCGAACCGACCGATCGGCTCCTTCGTCTTCCTCGGCCCGACCGGCGTCGGCAAGACGGAGCTCGCCCGCGCGCTCGCCGAGTTCATGTTCGACGACGAGCGCGCGATGGTGCGGCTCGACATGTCGGAGTACATGGAGAAGCACACGGTGTCGCGGCTCGTCGGGGCGCCGCCCGGCTACGTCGGCTACGAGGAAGGGGGCCAGCTCACCGAGGCGGTGCGGCGGCGGCCGTACTGCGTGATCCTCCTCGACGAGATCGAGAAGGCCCACCCCGACGTCTTCAACGTCCTGCTGCAGCGGCTCGACGACGGCCGGCTGACCGACGGCCACGGCCGCACCGTCGACTTCCGCAACACCGTCGTGATCATGACCTCGAACATCCGCACCGCCGATGCGATGCTCGAGCACTTCCGCCCGGAGTTCGTGAACCGGGTGGACGAGATCGTCGTCTTCGAGAGCCTCACACGCGACCAGCTGGCGGAGATCGTCGAGCTGCAGCTCGAGCGGCTGCGCGAGCGGCTGGTGGAGCGGAAGCTGACGCTGGAGCTGACCGAGAACGCGAAGGAGCTCGTCGCCGAGGCGGGGTGGGACCCGCAGTTCGGGGCACGGCCGCTGAAGCGGGCGCTGCAGCGGCTGATCGAGAACCCGCTCGCACTCGAGCTGCTCGAGGGGCGCTACGGCGAGGGCGACGCGATCCGCGTGCACGCCGATCGCGGGGAGCTCGTGTTCGAGAGGGCCGAGACCGCGGCGACCACGGCCGCGTAGCGCCCCCGCCGGCGAGACGCACCGTCGGGCGGAGCGGTCGCCGGCGTGGACGAGCGCCGATCTACGGCGGCCAGAGCTCGTCGGCGGTCAGCTCGACGGAGTTCCCGGCGGGATCCCGCACGTAGAGCGAGTGACCGCCGCCCGCCCAGGCGACGATCTGCTCGACGGGGATCCCGTGCCGTTCGAGCGCGCGTTGCCACTCGTCGAGCGACCCCGCCGGGATGCGGAAGGCAACGTGCCCCGGGCCCCGGGAGCCGTGTGACGGGACGGCGCGGCCGGGCGCTCCGGAGCGGGCCGGGTCGAACACGAGCAGTACGCCGCCGTCGGGAAGGCGGAAGGCGGCGGACAGCTCGTCGGGGCCCTCGACGAGCCTGAGGCCGGGGACATCGGAGAAGAAGCGCGCCGCCGCGGGGACGTCGTCCGCATAGAGCACGGTCTCGTAGACGGCCGTGATCGCGCGCGCCGTCACGATGGCGGCCTGGGCGGCGTGTCGAGAGAGAGCACGATCTTGCCGAAGCGCTCCGGGTCGTCGAGGCGCCGCGCGCCGGCGGCGATCTCCGCGAGCGTGTACACGCTGTCCACGACCGGGCGCCACGACGCCGTCTCGACGTGTGCCAGCAGCGCGCGGTACTCGCGGGGGCTGCCCATCGTCGTCCCGAGCACGCGCCGCCACTGCCAGTACACGTCGGCGACCTCGACCGTCGCCCGGGTGCCCCCCGTGTCGCCGAAGGAGACGAGCGTTCCGCCCCGGCGGAGCGTGCGGAGCGCCCCGGCCCACGACGGGCCGCCATAGCTGTCGACCGCCGCGTCGAGCTCCCCGCCCGCGAGCTCGACGATCCGCTCCGGCCATGCCGGATCGCGATAGCTGCACCCGGCGGTCGCACCGAGCTCGAGCGCGCGCGCGAGCTTCGCGTCCGTCGACGTCGTGACGAACACCCGCGCGCCCAGCGCGACCGCGATCTGCACGGCGAACGTCGAGACACCACTGCCCGCGCCGGTGACGAGCATGGTCGCCCCGGGGCGTGCGCCGGCGCAGGTGACCACGGCGCGCCACGCGGTGAGGCCTGCGAGGCTCAACGCGGCGGCCTCCTCCCACGTGAGGCGGGCCGGCCGCGGCGCGACGTTCGTCGCCGGGACGACGACCTGCTCCGCGAACGTGCCGTCGAGCGGCACGCCGAGGATGTCGAACGCCTCGCCGGGCTCGTCCTCCCGCTCGCCCCAGCCGAGCGTCGCGTCGACCACGACCTCGTCGCCGACCGCGACGCCGTCGACCTCCTGGCCGACCGCGCTCACCACGCCGGCGCCGTCGGAGCCCATGGTGACGGGGAGCGTGCAGCTGTCCGGATCGGTCCAGATCCACCAGTCGCGTCGGTTGAGGGCGGCCGTGCGGAGCGCGACGACGACCTCCCCGGGCCCCGGGACGGGGTCGTCGACGTGCTCGAGCGCGAAGCCCGGCGGGTCGCCGAAGCGCACGAGACGGGCCGCGATCATCGCCCGCCGCCCGGCGCGGGCCGCGACACGCGGCCGCACGTAGGATCGATCGCCATGCGGGAGATTCTGATCGTCGCCGCCACCGAGCGGGAGCTGTGCGGCCGTGACGGTCTCGTCTGCGGCGTCGGGCCGGTCGACGCCGCCGCGGCCACGGCGCGCGCCCTCGTCGAGCGGCGTCCCGACGCCGTCCTCCACGTCGGCGTCGCCGGGGCGACCGGGATCGCCCCCGGGGCGCTCGTCGTCGGGTCCGAGGCGGTCTACGTCGACCTCCGCGCGGAGATCCCCGTCGTCGCGACGAGCCTCCCCGATCCCGCGTTGCTCGCCGACGTCCGCTCCGCCCTCCCCGATGCGCCGCTCGTCCCGATCCGGACGAGCGCGGCCGTCTCCGGGCCGTCGGCGCGCGGGCGCGGCGGCACCGCGGTCGAGGCGATGGAGGGCTTCGGCGTCCTGCGGGCGTGCGGGCTCGCGGGCGTCGCGGCGGTCGAGGTGCGGGCGATCTCGAATGCGCTCGGCGAGCCCGATCGGGCTCGCTGGGACGTCGACGGGGCGCTCGCCGCGCTCACCGGGGCACTACCCCGCGTCCTCGTGGCGCTCGCCCGGTAGCGTCCCGGCGTGCGCCGACCCCGGTATCCGAAGGCGGACGAGCCGCGCCCGCCTGCCCTCCCGCCGGCGACGCAGACCGTCGGCCAGCTCGTCGCGGAGACGCTCCGCTTCTACGGCAGCCGCTTCCTCGCGATGCTCCCGCTGGGCATCCCGCTGGCGGTCGCCGACGAGGTCGCTCTCGACCTCTCCGTGACCGGGCGCATCCTCGTGCTCGTCGCGGCCGCGCCGTTCTTCGCGATCACGTATGCGATCGCGTGCGCCACCGTCTTCGACGTCCGGCCGGTCATGCGCGCGTGGGTCGTCGCAGTCGCGGCCGGAACGCTCGCGTTCCTTCCCGCCGCCGCCTTCTTCCCCTGGTTCGCGCTCGTGTCCGTCGCGTGGCTGGCGATGGCCGGCCACGTCGTGCCCGCGTCGATCCGCGAAGGCGTCGGCTTCGTCGACGCGTTCCGCCGCTCGCGCGAGGTCGCTCGTGCCGACTACGTCCACGCCGTCGGCGGGCTCGCCGCGCTCGTGCTCGTGTTCGGGCTGACGCGGCTTCTCCTCGGGCTGCTCCTGCGCGAGCAGGCGGACAACACGATTCGCGTCTCGGTCTTCCTCGCCGACGTCGTGCTCGCGCCGATCCTCTTCCTCGGCGGGGCGCTGCTCTACCTGAACCTCGCCGCGCGCGTCGGCACCGATCGGGAGAGCCGTCGTCGGTCGCGGCGGACACCGTCGGAGAACGGGGCGCAGTAGTCTCTACCGACACCAGGAACCATCCGGGAGGCCAGCATGCCGCTGTACCTGATGCTCACGTCGCTCACGGAGAAGGGCGTCCAGACCATCAACTCCAACCCGGCGCGACTGCGAGAGGTGAACCACGACGTCGAGGAGCTCGGTGCGAAGGTGCTGCACCAGTGGGCATCGATCGGGGAGTACGACTTCGTGAACATCGTCGAGGCGCCGGACGACCTCACGCTCGCGAAGCTCTCGGTGCGTCTGAGCGCGCGGGGGAGCGTGAAGATCGAGTCGTTGCCGCTCGTCTCCGTCGACGAGCTGCTCCGGTCGCTCGAGTAGACCTAGGCCGTGAGCCGGAAGCCGGCCGGCTCGGGGTCGACCACGAGCGGGCTCGACGGGAGCCCCGGTGCGGCCTCGGCGGCGTTGAAGCCGCCCGGCGCGACGTCGTTCGGCGTATCCGGGTGGAAGAGCGCGGCGAGCAGCTGGATCTGGCCGCGCCCGACGCCGAGCTCGAACTGTCCGCCGCCGTACGCGCCGATGCCCCGCGCCGCGCAGTGGTCGTACGCGGCGAAGAGGCGCTCGATCGACCCGAACCGCGACGGCTTGACGTTGACCGTGCGGGGCGGCCAGCGCAGGGCCTCGATGTCCGCCACGGAGTGGATCGGCGCGTCCCACGTCACACGGTCGGCGACGGGCTCGAGGAGCGCCTCCGTCTCCGGGGTGAGCGCGGGATCCTCGATCCACGCATCGGGAAACGCCTCGATCACCCGTCGGTAGAGCCCGGGGTCGGGGGGGTTGTCGACAACCGTGCCCGAGTACTGGCCCTTGAGGTCGATCGAGTCCACGCAGCGCAGGGTGCGGAGCTCGGCGAAGATCTCGTCCGTCCAGTCGGGGCGCGCGTCGAGCTTGAAGCGCAGGTCCGGGTAGAGCTCGAGGAAGCCCCGCAGACGCGTGGTCGTCGGCGGCTCGCCGAGGCCGCCGGAGGCGACGAACGTGACGGGCTGCGGCTCGCGCCCGACGACGTCGCCGAGGGGCCGCCCGGCCTGCCGGAGCGCGAGATCGAGCGCCGCGCTCTCGAACGCCCACCGTCGGTAGTCGACGTAGGCGTGGCGCTCGGGCTCGGTGTCGAAGAGGGACAGCGTGGCAAGGAGCTGCGAGAACGTGTCGATCGTCCACGATCCGGCGAGGGGCAGCACGGGCCCGCGCGCCTGCTGTGCCTCCTGGAGCTCGCCGTCGTACGTCACGTCCTCGCCGAGCCCCTCCTCGCCCTGTCCGACGAGGCGGACGACGGTCGTCCTCCGCGTGAAGTCGGGGCGCACGACCTGCTCGAGGCCGGCGAGCTCGTAGCGCTCGACGACGAGCGGGAGGTCGCGGACGTGGTCGTAGAGGCTCACGGCCCCGTTCCTCCCGCAGAGCGCGGGTCTGCGAGAGCGGATCCGCGCTCGCGCCGATCCCCGAAGCGGCCGCTGCCGCGGCCGGCTGTCGACGCAGGAGCGGTCGAGGCGGAGCGAGGCGAGGTCGACAGCGGACGGTTCACGACGCCGCGTACGCTACCGCGACCTCGGCGGCGAGCCGCGCGTTCGCCACGATCAGAGCGCGGTTCGCCCGCAGGGTCTCCCCGCCGGAGCGCTCGTGGAGCGTCGCGAGCACGAACGGCGTCACCGCCTGCCCGGTGATCCCCTCGGCCGCAGCCTCCTGCACCGCCTCCGCGATCAGCGGCTCCACGTCGAGGCTCTCGTCGGGGGGGCGGCCGACGAGGACGCCGCCGCCGCCGAGCGCCCAGTGCGCGGCAGCGACCCGGGCGACCTCCTCGGCGCTCTCGATCCGCGCCGACACCGGTGGCCCGCCCCGGGAGGCGTAGAAGAGCGGGAGCGTGTCCGTGCGCCACCCGAGCACCGGGACACCGAGCGTCTCCAGGAGCTCGGCGGTCGCCGCGACGTCGAGCAACGACTTCACGCCCGACGAGACGACGACCGCCGGTGCGCGTGCGAGGGCGGCGAGGTCGGCCGACACGTCGGGCGGGCTCGGGAAGCCACGGTGGACGCCGCCCAGCCCGCCCGTGCCCATGAAGCGGATGCCGACGGTCTCCGCGACGGCGAGCGTGCCGCCGACGGTCGTCGCTCCGACCGCGCCCTGCACGGCGCACGCGGCGAGGTCGCGTGGGCCGAGCTTGCGGGCGTCCGCAGTGAACCGCTCGAGCTCGGACGGGGCGAGCCCGACGTGGATCCGTCCGTCGAGGACGCCGATGGTCGCGGGGACGGCACCCGCCTCACGCACCGCCGCCTCGCTCGCGAGCCCGACGTCTGCACCGTCGGGCTGCGGGAAGCCGTGTGCGACCAGCGTCGTCTCGAGCGCCACGACGGCGCGGCGCTCCTCGAGCGCCGTGGCGACGGGCTCGGAGACGTGCAGCAGGCCGTCCACGGAGCGAGCGTACCGGTGTCACCGCGTCGGCCGGGTGCGCGTCGGCGGGACGGCGCCCGCCGCGTCGGGGACCGGTGGCCCCGGACCACCCTCGACCCGCGTGGTGGAGGTCGGTCGTCACCCCGCGACGGGGGGCATCGATCCCATCCGCTGCACGCAGCGGGCTGCAGCCTCGAGGCCGAGGTCGGGGCCTCCGAGGAGCCAGCCGGCGGCGAGCGCGTCCCCCGCCCCGGTCGAATCGACGACCTCCGTCACGATCGGTGCGGATCGCTCGTCGCCGTCGAACGAGCACCCCGCTGCGCCACGCTTCACGATCCACCGCGGGCCGGGCACGGGGCCGCCGACGGCGCGGTCCTCCTCGTCGCTCGCGAACACGACGTCCGGGAGGAGGCTCTCGATGTCGGCTCTGAAGCGGTCGACCCCGGCCTCTCGCATCGCGCTCCACGAGGCGAGGTCGACGCTCACCCGGGCCCCGGCGGCGCGCGCGAGGGCTGCGGCGTGGAGGGCGGCCTGTCGGGTGGGATCCACGAACAACGCGTAGCCGGAGACGTGGAGCCAGTCGCATCCGCGGAACCAGCCGGGGTCGATCTCGGCGGCCTCCAGCTCCACGGCGACGCCCCGGTCGGGGCACATCGTCCGCTCGCCCGTCTCGTCGACGAGCGACACGACGACACCGCCCCTGCCGCCCGGCACGACGGGGCCGACGAGCTCGACCCCGTACCCTGCGAGCTGCTGCTCGGCGAGCGCGGTCGCCGCATCGTCCGCCCGCTTGCCGACGAACCGGGCACGCCCCCCCAGCGCGGCGACCCAGGCGGCGACGTTGGCGGCCTGGCCGCCGCCGCCGAGCGTGATGTGCGAGGCGGCGTCGCCGCCGCGGGCGAGCGGCTGTCGCAGGCGCACGACCACGTCGAGGACGAGGTCGCCGAGGGTGCACACGAACATCGCGTCTACGATCCTCGCATGGACGGCACGGAGCGACGACGAGGTCGACTGCTGCGCCCGTTCGTGCTCGGCGGGCTGATCGGCGCGTCGGCGATGGCGGCGACGCGGCGGCGCGCCCGGCGGCGTCGGGGCCGGCGCGTGCGCGGGCTCGCCGCGTTCGAGAGCGCACCCTGCTACCGGGAGTCGGCCGAGCGCGAGGGGGCGGAGCGCGCCTAGTCGGGCGCGCCCGTGCAGCACGCCCGGCGCGGGGCCGTCGCCCCATCCGTCACGGCGCGGCGACCGGCCGCCGCGATCCCTCTCCGGTCGTCGCGGCGCCCGTCCGGCCGGGCGCGAGTGGCGGCCCCGGACGGGTGCCGCCCGGGGCAGCGCCCCGCGCCGTCCCAGACCACCGGGCGATCATCTAGATTGGCCCTCGATGCCGATCTACGAGTACCGCTGTCCGCACGGTCACACCTTCGAGCTGTTCCAGCGCATGGCCGACCCGCCGGCCGAGCGCTGTGAGGTGTGCGGGTCGGGCCCCGTGGAGAAGGTGCTGTTCCCGGTGGCGGTGCACTTCAAGGGGTCGGGGTTCTACTCGACGGACTACGGCCGCGGCTCGCGCAAGGCGGCGGGGTCGAAGGACGGCGACACGTCGGGCTCCGGCGACTCCGCGGAGAAGAAGCAGGAGTCGGCGTCGAGCGGCTCGGACTCGACGTCGAAGACGGCCGACTCGTCCGACTGAGCCGGGGTCGCCGCGGCGGCCCTAGAGCTTGCGGTCTCCGACGACGCAGCCGGGCGCGTAGAGCAGCCCGTCGGGTGGCGCGAGGGGAGCCGACCGGCCGGAGAACATCGCCAGCGTGGCGACGTTGTCCTCCGAGGGGAGCAGCACGGACTCGCCGTCGACCGTGGCGGGGTCGCCGCCCAGGCGACAGTGGAGCGCCTTCCCGGCGTCGGCCCTGAAGTAGACCCAGCCGAGCTGGAGGAGCTCCGTCGCGCTCATGTCCGTGGCGAGCGGCGTGAGGATGTCGTCGCCCCTGAAGGGCAGCCGGAGCGCCATGCCGACGCTCGTCAGCTTGTCCGCCGTGGCCTGGACGACCTGCTGCTGCCGTCGGGCGCGATCGAGGTCGGTCTCCGACGGATCGAGACGGTTCTCGCGGATCCGGGAGTACACGAGCGCGCGTCGGCCGTCCATGTGCTGCTCGCCCTTCGCGAACCGCCACCCGGGCCACTCGGCGCACTGCGCCGACGTTGCGTACGGGCAGTCGAAGCGGTTCGAGACGATCGGCTCCGGCACGTTCACGTCGATCCCGCCGACGGCGTCGATCAGCTCCCGGAAGCGGTCGAAGTCGACGAACGCGACGTGGTTCACCTTCACGCCGGTGAGCTCCTTCACCGTGCGCAGCGCGAGCGTCGCCCCACCACGCTGGTAGGCGGCGTTGATCTTGCTCGCGCCGATGCCCGGAACGTCGACCCGGAGGTCGCGCGGGATCGAGAGGAAGGCGAGGCGCCCGGTCCCCGGGTCGGTGCGCAGGAGCATGATCGAGTCGGACCGGTTCGCCGCCTCTCGGCCGGAGATCAACCCGCCGTCCGTCCCGAGGACGAGGATCGTCGTCGGCTCCGAGAGGAGCATGCCGTCCTGCGGGGCGAGGAGCGGAAGCACGCTCGCGGGAACCCGGTCGTTCGCCTCGGCGACGCCGCTGCTGAACGAGAGGTAGCCCGCAACGCCCCAGGCGACCAGCGCCACGACCACCGCCGCCAGCCCGAGCAGGAGCCAACGGCGCCGGCGCCATCGGCGGGGCTGCGACCCGGACGGGGCCGGCGCCGGGGCCCCCGTCGCAGGCCGGGGCGCCGCGCGCTGCGACGCATGACGAGCGAGTGGAACCCGACCCTTGGCCCGTCCGCCCTTGTAGAGGCGGTACGGCTTCTCCTGCGGGGGCATCCGGGCGGATATGGTAGCCGCGCGGTGGACGGTTCCCGGGTCATCGCCGTCGACCTCGGCGGCACGAAGATCCTCGCGGGTCTCGTCGCCCGCGACGGGGCCGTGGGGCGGACCGTCGAGACGCCGACACCGACGTCCTCAGAGGACGACGTGCTCGCGGCGCTCGTCGACGTCGTCGAGCGGCTCGACCCCGCGGCCGCGGACGCGCTCGGCGTCGGCGTGCCCGGCAACCTCGACCGCCGCACGGGGCTCCTCCTCCGGGCGACGAACCTGCCGCTGGACGACGTCGACCTGCGCACGGCACTCGCCGCCCGCTTCGGCCGGCCCGTCGGCGTCGAGAACGACGGCAACGCCGCGGCGCTCGCGGAGTGGCGGTTCGGTGCGGGCCGGGGCACGCACGACCTCGTGATGCTCACGCTCGGCACGGGGATCGGCGGCGGCATCGTGCTCGACGACGCGCTGTACCGCGGGTGGGCAGAGCTCGGGCACCTCGTCGTCGACTTCGACGGCCCGCCGTGCCAGGGCAACTGCCACGGTCGGGGCCACCTCGAGGGCATCGCGTCGGGACAGGCGGCCGATCGCGTCGCGGCCGCGCTCTACGGGCCCGGCGCCGACGCACACGTGCTCGTCGCGCAGGGACGCGCCGGAGAGCCGCGTGCCGTCGAGGCGCTCGCGCACATGGGGTGCATGCTGGGCGCTGCCGTCGGCTCCCTCGTCAACGTCTTCGACCCGGAGGTCGTGGTCGTCGGCGGTGGCTTCGGCGCGGCTGCCGGCGAGCTGGTCCTCGGCCCGGCGCGTGAGGTCGCGCGCCGCGAGGCGATCCAGCCCGCCGACGCGCGCATCAGGATCGTGCCCGCCGAGCTGGGCACGTCCGCCGGGCTCGTCGGGGCCGGCCTCGTCGGTTTCGCGGCGCTCGACGGGGAGCGGTAGCCTGCCGTGCCCCTCGCGGTCTGTGCGACCCCGATCGGAAATCTCGACGACGTCACGCTCCGTGTCCTCCAGGAGCTTCGCGACGCCGACGTCGTCCTCTGCGAGGACACGCGGCACACGCAGGCGCTCCTCGCGCGTCACGACGTCCGGGCGCAGCAGCTCCTCAGCCATCACCGGCACAACGAGGCGCGTCGCACCGAGGAGATCCTGACCAGGCTGCGGGCCGGCGAGCGCGTGGCGCTGGTCTCCGACGCCGGGATCCCGGTCGTCAACGACCCCGGTGCGCGGCTCGTCCGCGCCGCCGTCGAGGCGGGCATCGAGGTGTCGGTCCTGCCCGGTGCGTCCGCGGTCGAGACCGCCCTCGTCGCGAGCGGGCTCGCGGGCGACGGGTACCGATTCGTCGGCTGGCTCCCGCGGCGCGAGCCCGAGCGCGTCGCCCTCTGGCGCGAGCTCGCCACCGCCGACGCACCCGTCGTCGCGTTCGAGTCTCCGCGGCGCCTGCACGCGTCGCTCGCGAGCCTCGCCGCAGTGCACCCCGACCGCCCCGTCGCCGTGTGCAGGGAGCTGACGAAGCGCTACGAGGACGTCGTGCGTGGAACTGCCGCCGAGCTGGAGCGACGGTTCGCGACCGGCGCCCGTGGAGAGGTGACCGTGGTCATCGGCCCGGCGCGACCCGGCGCAGGGACTGTCGACCCCCTCGCCGCGGAGGCGGTGACCGAGCTCGTCGACGCCGGTGTGCCACGTCGAGTCGCCGCCGACGTGGTCGCACGGCTGACCGGCGCGTCGCGCAACGCGCTCTACCGCGTCACACTGTAGGCACTATTGACAACACCGAAGCGCCGGGTTATCCTCGACATCGTGTTGCCGACATGAGCAACAGGAGGAGATGGATGCGCTGGGCGTCGCTCCCGGTCGTCGCGAGTGCGCTCGCGCTGATCGCGCCAGGTGGCGCGTTCGCGTGGTCGTGGCCGGTCGGCGGGGACGTCCTCCGTCCCTTCGCTCTCGGTGCCGATCCCTACGCCGGAGGGCAGCATCGCGGCATCGACGTTGCGGGAGAGGCGGGCGAGACGGTCGGCGCTCCTGCAGCGGGGACGGTGACGTTCTCGGGGACGGTGCCACGGCACGGAAGGACGCTTGCCGTGCTGACGTCGGACGGCTACGTGGTCACCCTCACACACCTCGGAGAGCTGCTCGTGCGGAAGGGCGCGACCGTCACGGAGGGCTCCGCCATCGGGCGTGTCGGCCCGAGCGGCGACCCGGAGGTGGCGGGGCCGTACGTCCACCTCGGTGTCCGCGTGGCGGGCGACGAGCACGGGTACCTCGACCCGCTGCGCGTCCTCCCGGGCCGCCTCGCGACGCCGGCGCCCGCAGCCTCCGACGGCGACGGGGCGGCCCCGGGGGCCGTCACCGGATCGCCTGCGGCGCCGGCACCGGTACCGGCGCAGGCGCCTGTACCTGCACCGGCGGCGGCGGCCGAGGCGGAGGCGTCGGCGCCGGAGGGCACGACGGCTCCGCCTCCCCACGAGCGCCAGCCGGTGCGGGAGCCCGATCGCCGGGACGAGGTGGAGGCGTCGGAGGACGCCGCAGCGACGGTTCCCGACCATCCGCTCGACGAGTCGGGCGCTCGAGCGGCGTCGGGTACGCGAGACGGTCAGGACGGCCACCCGTCGGAGGAGGCGGCGTCGGCTCCCGTCCCGCCGGTTCCCGCGTCGGGATCGACGCGGACGCCGCCGACGCGACTGCGCGGAGGTGGTGTCCGGGCACCCGAAGCGATCGGCGCCTCGCCCCCGACCGATGTCCTGCCCTCGGCAGGCAGCGTCCCCGCTCGTTCGGTGCGCACCACGCGGTCCGCGCGGCGCCCGATCGCCGCCGGGTCGAGCGGCGCGCCGCCGGCCGCTCCCTGGCGCCGCGAGCGGCGTGCGGAGCGCACGAGTCGGCCGATGCCTGGTCGCTCTCCGGTGCGCGGCGACGAGCGACCGCCAGAGCGCCCGGTCGTGCCCGATCCGCCGGCGATGCTCGCCGACGGCGCGCCGGGACGCGCTGGCCGCACCGACGCCGTGCCGTACGCGATCGTCGTCCTCGGCGCCATCCTGCTCGTCGCGCTCCCGATCCTCGTACGCCTGCGCCGTAGAATCGACGCGGATGGAGCGCTACTACGTCACGACGCCGATCTACTACGTGAACTCGACCCCGCACATCGGGCACGCGTACACGACGATCGCTGCCGACATCCTCGCCCGGCACCAGCGTCAGCGCGGCAAGGACACGTTCTTCCTCACCGGAGTCGACGAGCATGCGTCGAAGGTCGCGCGCGTCGCCGCGGAACAGGGCCTCGAGCCACAGGCGTACGCCGACCACATGCAGGGCGTCTGGCGCGAGCTTCCGTCGCGACTACGCGCCGCCAACGACTTCTTCATCCGGACGAGCGATGAGGGCCACAAGCGCTTCGTGCAGGACTTCCTGCAGCGGATCAAGGACAACGGCCGTGACGACATCTACCAGGACGTCTACGCAGGCCTCTACTGCGTGGGATGCGAGGCGTTCAAAGCCGAGTCCGAACTCGTCGACGGGGTGTGCCCCGAGCACGACCGCGAGCCGGAGTGGATCGAGGAGACGAACTGGTTCTTCCGCCTCTCCGCCTACCAGGAGCCCCTGCTGCGCCTCTACGACGAGCGCCCCGACTTCGTGCTGCCGCGGTTTCGCGCGAACGAGGCGCGGAGCTTCATCGAAGGCGGTCTCCAGGACTTCTCGATCAGCCGCGCCGGGCAGCCGTGGGGAATCCCGATCCCCTGGGATCCCGACCAGGTCGCGTACGTCTGGGCGGATGCGCTCGTCAACTACCTGAGCGCCCTCACGTACGCCCGTGAGGGCGAGGACCTGCGCGAGCGCTACTGGCCCGCGGTCCGGCATCTGCTCGCCAAGGACATCCTGCGCTTCCACTGCGTCTACTGGCCCGCGATGCTGCTTGCGGCGGGGTACGACGTCCCGCATCAGCTGTTCGTGCACGGCTGGCTCCTGCTCGACGACCGGAAGATCTCCAAGACCCTGGGGAACGTCGTCGACCCGCTCGACCTGATCGGCGTCTACGGCGCCGACGCCGTGCGGTTCTGGTGCGCCCGGTCGGTCTCGTTCGGGCAGGACGGCAGCGCGTCGATCGAAGGGCTCGCGGAGCGCTACGAGCGCGAGCTCGGGAACGATCTCGGCAACCTCCTCTCCCGCACCACGGCCATGATCGCCCGCTACCGAGGCGGGGCGCTGCGCGAGGCTGCGGACGCCTCGTCGGAGATCGCCGCCCAGCTCGCGCCTCTGGCCAGCGACGTCGCCGAGCGCCTCGACGCGTACGACATCACGGGCGCACTCGAGCGCATCTGGGACGTGGTCCGCGGCCTCAACCGGTACGTGGAGGCGACGACGCCCTGGACGCTCGCGAAGGACCCCGCGCGCGCCGACGAGCTCGACCGGGTCCTCTACGACCTCGCCGACGGCCTGCGTGCCGTCGCGGTGGCACTGCACTCGTACCTCCCCGAGGCATCCGCGCGCATCCTCGACGCGCTGCACACGGATGCGGAGATCGCATGGGAGGGCGTCGCCTACGGGCACACGAACGCCGTGGCGGGAATCGAGCCGGCGCCGCCGCTCTTCCCCCGAATCGAGCTGCAGGGCTCGTGACCGACGCGCACGCGCACCTCGATGCGTGCGACGAGGCAGCCTCCACGCTCGTCCAGCGTGCCCGCGAGGCCGGCGTGACCACGATCGTCACCATCGGAACCGGTATCGACTCCTCTCGCACGGCGCTCGCGATCGCGGAGCGCGAGGACGGCGTCGTCGCGGCGCTGGGCATCGACCCTCACCAGGCGGCCAGTCCCGAGGCCGGTCGGGTCGACGAGCTTCGCGAGCTGCTCGCACACCCGAACGCCGTTGCCGTCGGTGAGGCCGGGCTGGACGCCCATCACGGTGCCGCGACGCTGCCCGAACAGCGGGCGCTCTTCGAGGAGCAGCTCGGGCTCGCGGACGAGCTCGGGCTCCCGATCGTCGTGCACTGCAGGGAGGCGGCCGAGGAGACGGCGCGCATGTTGGCCGGCTTCGCGGGCCCCGTCGTCCTCCACTGCTTCTCGGAGCCGACCCTCCTCGAGCCTGCGCTCGCGCACGGCTGGTACGTCTCGTTCGCAGGGAACGTCACGTATCCGCGCGCCGGCGCACTTCGGGACGCCGCCGTGCACGTGCGTCCCGACCGCCTCCTCGCCGAGACCGACAGCCCGTACCTCGCACCTCAGCCGGTGCGTGGCCGCCGCAACGAACCGGCGTTCGTCGTCCATACGCTGGCCGCACTCGCTGAGGCTCGCGGAGACGACGTCCAGGACCTGGCGCAGGCGATCGACCGGAACGCACGGGCGGCGTTCGGCCTCTGAGCGTCGTGGTCCCGGTCGCTCCCAAGAAGGCACTCGGGCAGCACTTCCTGGTCGATCGCAACACGCTCGGTGTGATCGGCCGCCTCGCGGCTCTTGCGCCCTCGGACATCGTGCTCGAGATCGGACCGGGGCTGGGCGTGCTCACGCGGTACCTCGCCGAGCGCGTCGAGCTCGTCCATGCGGTGGAGCTCGACCGCTCTCTCGAGCCCGTGCTCGCCGACGTCCTCGACGGGATGTCGAACGTCCACCTGCACTGGGGGGACGCGATGCGTCTCGACCTCGGCGCGCTGCGTCCTGCTCCCCGCAAGCTCGTCGCGAACCTTCCGTACAACGTCGCCACGCCGCTGATCGTCGAGACACTCGTCGGTGCCCCTTCGATCGAGCGGTGGTGCGTCATGGTCCAGCGCGAGGTCGCCGATCGCCTCTTCGCGGAGCCGTCGACGAAGTCGTACGGCGCCGTCTCCGTGATCGTCCGCCTGACGGCGCGTCGCGTCGGCTTCCACCCGGTGTCGCGCCACGTGTTCCGTCCACCGCCCCGCGTCGACTCCGCGCTCGTCGCCTTCGAGCGGATCACCGCCCCGTCGCGCCTCACCGAGGTTCGACGGCTGGTCGACGGGGGCTTCGCGCACCGACGCAAGACGCTCGCCAATGCGCTCGTCCTCGGCGGGGTTGCGTCACGGGAGGCGGTGATCGACGCGCTCGCAACCCTCGGCCTCCCGCCCACGGTGCGTGCCGAGGCGCTCGATCCCTCGGAGTGGGTCGCGTTCGAGGAGGTTCTCGACCGGTGACGACAGCGCCCGCGAAGATCAACCTCGCGCTGCTCGTCGGCCCCCGGCGGCCCGACGGCAAGCACGACGTCGCGACCGTCCTCGAGCGCGTCGGGCTCGTAGACACGGTCGTGGTGGAGCGTGGGGAGGCGGGGACCGGGGTCGTAGTCGGCGGCTTCCCGGACGACTCGATCGTCCGCGCGGCGCTCGAGGCCCTCGTCGAGACCGCCGGCGTCGAGGCCTCGTTCTCGGCCACGATCGCGAAGCGGATTCCGGTGGCCGCCGGACTGGGGGGTGGCAGCTCGGACGCCGCTGCTGCACTGCGGCAGGGCAACGCGCTGCTCCCGCGACCGCTCGAGGCGGCGGCGCTGCACGGGATCGCGGCCCGCATCGGGGCCGACGTCCCGTTCTTCCTCCACGCCGGCCCGCAGCTCGGAACCGGCGACGGCTCGACTCTCACGCCCCTCGCGTTGCCGCGCGACTACCACGTCGTGCTCTGGATTCCGGACGGCTCGGCGAAGGAGTCCACCGCGGCGGTGTACGCAGCGTTCGACGCCCGCGGCGACGCGACGGCGTTCCCCACGAAACGTGACGAGCTCCTCGAGGCGATCGCGCGCATCACCGTCGCAACGGATCTCGCAGTGCTCCCCGCGAACGAGCTCGTGACCTCGCCCCTCGCAACCGAGCTCGAGCGCCTCGGCGCGTTTCGCGCCGACGTGTCCGGCGCAGGTCCGGCGCTGTACGGGCTGTTCGAGGACGCCGACGCTGCAGCTCGCGCGGCCGAGACGCTCCGCAGCGGGGGACGAGTCTGGGTGACGAGGCCGCTCGACGCCTCCTGACCCCGCCGACGGCATAGCTCGACTCTCCCGGACGTCCACGGGTACACTCGCGTTCCGTTCACTGGGGCGTGGCCAAGCGGTAAGGCAACGGGTTTTGGTCCCGTGATCCCAGGTTCGAATCCTGGCGCCCCAGCCATCGATTAGCCGTGACACGTGTCAATCTCGGAGCAGTCGTGATGGCCGGAGGGCTCGGCACCCGCATGCGGTCGGCCGTCCCGAAGCATCTCCATCCGCTGCTCGGTCGGCGCATGGTCGACTGGGTGATCGAGGCCGCTCGCCCACTGGGCCCCGAGCCGCTCGTCGTCGTCGTGTCGTCCGAGACCGCCGTCGCGCTCGAGGGGATCGACCTTGCGGTCCAGGAGCGGCCGCTCGGGACCGGCGACGCGGTGCGCTCGGCCCGTCGCGCGCTCGAGAGCGCCGAGGAGGTGCTCGTGCTCTCGGGCGACACGCCGCTCCTCACGACCGCGCTGCTCGAGGACCTCGTCGCTGCGCACCGGGCGAGCGGCGCCGTGGCGACCGTGCTCTCGTTCGTGCCGGACGACGTGCGGAGCTACGGGCGGATCGTCCGGGCCGACGACGGCGCGCTTCTCGAGATCGTCGAGGCGGCCGACGCCACGCCGGAGCAGCAGGCGATCCGGGAGGTGAACTCGTCCATCTACGTGTTCCGTGGTGCCTCGTTGTGGCCGGCGCTCGAGCGGCTCGCCCCGTCGAACGCGCAGGGTGAGCTGTACCTGACCGATGTCGTGCGCGACCTCGTCGCCGGCGGCGAGCCCGTCGGCGTCCACGTCGCGTCCGACCCGCGGGAGACCGAAGGGGTCAACACCCGCATCGAGCTCGCGGCGGCCGCAGGCGCGCTCCGCGACCGCATCCTCGGCGAGCACATGCTCGCCGGCGTCACGGTCACCGATCCGTCGACGACGTGGATCGAGCCCGGGGTCGCGATCGAGCCCGATTCGACGATCGAGCCGTTCACGGTGCTGCGCGGCACGACCGTCGTTCGCCGGGGCGCCGTCGTCGGGCCTCACGCCGTCGTCGTCGACTCCGAGATCGGCCCCGACGCGATCGTCGGCCCGTTCTGTTACGTTCGGCCGGGTACCGTGCTCGGCACCTCTGCCAAGGCAGGCACGTTCGTGGAGCTCAAGAACACCCGCGTCGGAGACCGCGCGAAGGTCCCGCACCTCGCCTACATGGGCGACGCCTACATCGGCGAGGGCACGAACGTGGGCGCGGGCTCGATCACCGCCAACCTGCCGCACGCACCCGAGAAGCCGAAGGCGCAGACGCGGATCGGCCGCAACGTCAGGGTCGGGGTCGACACTATGCTCGTTGCTCCGGTCACGCTTGGCGACGACGTTTGGACGGCTGCGGGGGCCGTCGTCACCGACGACGTCCCCGACAACGCGCTCGTCGGGTTTCCCCCACGACAGCAGATCAAGGAGGGGCGGGGTGGAAAGCGGGACGATTGAGCAGTCGCTCCCCGGCCTCGAGCGCAAGCCGTCGAACGGGCTCGAGGCGGCGCCGGCCGGCTCCGTGATCGGCCTCGCGCCGCAGAAGCGGCTCACGCTCGTCTCGGGGAGCTCGAACCCCGGGCTCGCGCAGCGGATCGCCGATCACCTCGGCTGCGAGCTCGGAGGCGTGACGCTCAAGCGGTTCGCGAACGGCGAGACGTACTGCCGCTACGAGTCGTCCATCCGCGGCGACGACGTGTTCATCGTGCAGACCGCCTGCGACCCCGTCGACACGCACCTGATGGAGCTGCTGATCATGATCGACGCGGCGCGTCTCGCGTCCGCGAAGCGCATCACCGCGGTCGTTCCCTGGTACTTCTACGCGCGCCAGGACAAGAAGTCGCGGCCGCGGGAGGCGATCGCCGCGCGGCTCGTGGCCGACATCCTGCAGACGGCGGGCGCCGACCGCGTGCTCACGATGGACCTCCACGCGGGGCAGGCCCAGGGGTTCTTCAATATCCCGGTCGACCACATGACCGCAGTGCCGCTCTTCGCACAGTACGTCGGCGACCTCAACCTCGAGGAGCCTCTCGCCGCGGTCTCTCCCGACACCGGGCGGGCGAAGCTCGCCGGGAAGTTCGCGGAGATGATCGGGGGCGAGCTCGTGATCCTCAACAAGGTGCGCCCGGGTCACAACGAGGCCAAGGTGACGACCGTGATCGGTGACGTCGAGGGCCGAGTCGCGATCATGAGCGACGACATCGTCGACACGGCGGGGACGCTCGTCGCGGGCGCCGCCGCGCTCAAGGAGGCGGGAGCGCTCAAGGTGTACGCCTGCGCGACGCACGGGCTCTTCAACGGGCCTGCGCTGGAGCGGATCGCCGAGAGCCAGATCGACCGGCTCGTCGTCACCGACACCGTGCCCGTCGACCCGTTGACGAAGCCCGACAACGTCGAGGTCCTCTCCGTGGCGGGCATCCTCGCCGAGACGATCCAGAACGTCTTCGCCGACGACTCCGTCTCGGCGATCTTCGCCGGCGAGAACCAGCTCTTCTAACAGGAACCGCTCAACCATGAGGGTTGGGCGGTTCTATCTGCGCGTTCCTTCTACCCCGAAACGTTGTCTTGTGCGCTTCCTGACACGGGAGTCGTGTCCCGAGCGGTCGAGGAGGCGCGACGGCGAAGAAACTCTCATGCACTCTGGGACGTCACTCGTGGGAAGCCCGGGTCGAGCGCGGGGAGCGCTACGAAGTCTGTTCGTCCTGCGCGAAGACGCGAGAGCGTGGAGGACACGATCATGGCTCGCGAGATCTTCACACGGCGTTCCGGCTCGGCGGGA
>NZ_DBNHWK010000100.1:0-16917 GCF_057140465.1 Gaiella sp. | reverse complement strand
GATCGGCGTCCGCGCCGAGATGCGCTCGAAGTCGTCGATCGTGACGTCGATCCCGAAGTCCCGCGCCATCGCGACGAGGTGCAGGACGGCGTTCGTCGAGCCCCCCGTCGCGGCGACCGAGGCGATCGCGTTCTCGAAGGACTGCTTCGTGACGATCGAGCGCGGCGTGACGCCGTCGCGCACGAGCCGCACCACCAGCCGCCCGGCCTCGTAGGCGGCCTCGTCCTTGTCGCGGTGCATCGCCGGGATCCCGTTCGTGCCGAACGGGGAGAGCCCGAGGAAGTCGAGGATCGTCGACATCGTGTTCGCCGTGAACTGGCCTCCGCAGGCGCCCGCGCCCGGGCATGCCACCGACTCGAGCTCGTGGAGGTCCTCCGCCGTGATCTTCCCGGCGGCGTACGCGCCGATCCCCTCGTAGACGTCGGCGACGGAGACCTCCCGCTGGCGGTAGAGGCCGGGCGCGATCGACCCCGTGTACGAGACGATCGCGGGGATGTCGAGCCGCCCCACGGCCATCGCCGCACCGGGGTTCGTCTTGTCGCAGGCGACGAGGCACACGAGCCCGTCGAAGAGATGACCCCGGGCGACGAGCTCGATCGAGTCGGCGATCACCTCGCGGGAGACGAGCGACGCGCGCATCCCGGATGTCCCCATGGAGACCCCGTCGGAGACCGCGATCGTGTTGAACTCCATCGGCGTGCCGCCGGCGTCACGGACGCCGCGCTTGACGTGGACGGCGAGGTCGCGCTGGTTGAGGTTGCACGGCATCGTCTCGATCCACGTCGTGCCCACCCCGATGATCGGGCGCGCGAGGTCCTCGTCCGTGAAGCCCGTCCCCTTCAGCATCGCGCGCGCACCCGCGCGGTCGGGGCCGTCGGTCAGCGTGGCGCTCTGCCGCTTCGCGGGGTCGGAGGGCAGGTCGTAGGGCGTGCTCACGGCTCTCCTCTCTCGATCGGGGCATCGGGGCGGCGGCACCATTCGCTGAACGATCCGGGGTACAGCCGCGTGTCGGGGCGGCCGGCGAGCGCGAGGCGCTGCACGAGCACGCACGCGGTCACGCCGGAGCCGCAGTATGCGACCAGCTCGGCGCCGGCCGATGCGAGATCGGCGGGCAGCGGCTGCTCGAAGGGGGCGTTGCGCGCGCCGGGGATCCTGCCGGCGACCGGGTCGAGCGGCTCGACGTCACCGCGCCAGCGCTCGGCCGCCCTCGCGTCGACGAGCACGAGCGACGCGTCGTCGAGCCGCTCGAGGATCTCCTCCGTCTCGATCACGTCGTCGGCTCGCACGCGCGGCACGAAGAGCGCCGGCTCGACGGCGGCGCCGGCACCGACGGCTCTCGGCCCCGTGTACGCGCGGAGGTCGAACGTGCCGCAGGCGTCGTGACCGAGGTGGCGGAGCAGCCACCAGCAGCGAGCGGCCCACCCCGTGCCCTCGTCGTACGCGAGCACGAAGCGGTCGCCGTCGATGCCCGCGCGCCCGAACGCCTCGGCGAGCACGTGGGGCTCGGGAAGCGGATGGCGCCCCCGGGAGAGGTCTCCGACCTCCCCGGTCAGGTCGTGCTCGGGATCGAGGTGCGCCGCGCCGGGGACGTGCCCGGACTCGTATGCGCCGCGTGGACGGCAGTCGACGAGCCGGATCACGTGAGCGCCCCACGCGCGGCGACGGACAGTGGGAGCACGTCGTGCTCGGGGAACCGGCGGCGCAGCTCCGCCACGGTGGCGTCGGCGTCCTCCGACCAGACCATCACCGAGGGGCCGGAGCCCGAGAGCGTCGCGCCCCGGGCGCCGGACGGCAGCTCCTCGCGGATCGCCTCGAGGATCCGCGACGGCCGGTAGGGCTCGTGCAGCCGGTCGGTCAGCGCCGCGGCGAACAGCTCGCGATCGCCGGAGGCCAGCGCCGCCCCCAGCATCGCCGCCCGGCCGACCGTCAGCGCCGCGTCCGCGTGGGGCACGACGTCGGGCAGTGCGTGACGCGACAGCGCAGTCCGCACCCGCATCGCGGGGATCACGACCACCGGGGCCAGCGGCAGCGTCTGGCCGATGCGGGCGATGCGGTGGTTCCACGTGAGGGTCACCCCGCCGACGAGCGCGGCGGCGAGGTTGTCGGCGTGGCTCTCGAACTCGAGTGCGATCGCGAGCAGCTCCTCGGCAGAGGCGTCCGGCGCGGCGGCTGCGAGGCCCAGGGCGATCGCCGACGCGGACGACCCGAGCCCGCGCTCCAGCGGTATCCGGTTGACGAGACGGAACCGCTTGCCCGCCGGATCGGCGAGCCGTGCGTAGGCGCGGACGACGAGGTTCGTCTCGTCGGTCGGCAGCTCGTCGGCACCGACCCCCTCGACGACGACGCCGGAGCCGTCGGTCACCTCGAGCTCGTTCCAGAGCTCGAGAGCGACGGCCACGCAGTCGAAGCCGGCGCCGAGGTTGGCGGACGATGCCGGTGCGCGCAGGATCACGTGCCGGCCGCCTTCGCGATCGCGTCGGGTGAGGGGTCGCACTGCACCGGCGGTGGAGCGTACCGCTCGGCCGCTGCGACGTCCTTGAGGCCGTGCCCGGTCAGCGTCAGCACGACGCGCTCCCCCTGCACGTCGCCCGTCCCGAGCGCCGCGAGCCCTGCTGCCGACGACGGCTCGCAGAACACCCCCTCGAGCGCCCCGAGCTCACGCCAGGCGGCGACGATCGCATCGTCCGTCACCGGGACGACCTGCGCGCCCGCCTGCTCGACCGAGGCGGCGTGGACCGGGTCGCCGATGCGGATCGCCGAGGCGAGCGTGTGTCGCCGGTCCGCCGCTTCGGCGGAGACGATCCGCGTGCCGAGGCCGAGCTCCCCGATCGCCTGGGCGTAGGCGGAGGTGTTGCCGCCGCCCCCGTAGGGGATGACGAACGCGTCCGGGGCTCGCCCGAGCTCCTCGACGATCTCGTAGACGGCGGTCTTCTGCCCCTCCCGGCGGTACGGGTTCAGCGAGTTGACGAGGACGTGCGTCCCGCGGCGGGCGAGCTCCTGGGCGCCGGCGAGCGCCTCCTCGAAGTCCCCGCGCACCTCGAGCACCGTCGCCCCGAGCATCCGCGTCTGGGCGACCTTCGCGCCGCTGACCGCTCCGGCCGGCACGAGCACGAGCGCCGGGATCCCCGCCCGCGCGGCGTAGGCGGCGGCGGAGGCCGCGGTGTTTCCGGTCGAGGCGCAGATCACGGCCCGGGCGTCCTCCTCGACCGCCTTCGAGACGGCGACGGTCATCCCGCGGTCCTTGTAGCTCCCCGTCGGGTTTCCGCCCTCCCACTTGATCCAGATCTCGCGCCCGTACCTCTCGGAGAGGCGGGGGGCCCGGAGGAGCGGCGTCCCGCCCTCGCCCAGCGTCACGACCGGGGTCGCGGCGTCCACGGGCAGGATCCGCCGGAAGCGCTCGATCAGCGGCGGGGTCACTCTGTCGTTCTTACACGAAACCGTTGCTGCGCGGCCGCGAAGGCGACGGCGGCGCGGGCGACGAGCATTGCCCTGCGCCCCCGCTACGCCCAGCCGAGCTCCTCCACGCCGCGGTCGGAGACGACCGGGAGCGCGCTCGCGTGGCCACGGGACTCGGGGAGCGCCCTGATCGCCGCGAGCGCCCGCTCGAGGCCGCCCTGCGCCGCCTCGTGCGTGACGACGTGCAGCACCGCATGGCCGTCGGCGGGCTGCTGCACGAGACGGGCGACCGAGACGCCCTCGGCGGCGAGCTCCTGCGCGAGCCGCGCGAGCACGCCGGCCCGGTCCTCGACCTCGAGGCGCAGGTACCAGGGCGACGCCAGCTCGCCGGCCGGCAGCCGTCCGAGCTCGCGCCAGACGGGATCGTTCTGGAGGAAGCCGGTGCCCGTCGTGCCGACGATCGACACCATGTCGGCGACGACCGCGGACGCGGTCTCGATGCCGCCCGCGCCGGGCCCCTCGAGCATGATCTCGCGGATCGCGTCTCCCTGGAGCATCACCGCGTTGAACGCCCCCTCGACGGCCGCCAGCGGGTGACGGGCGTCGACGAGCGCCGGGCCCACGCGCACGTCCACGAGGTCGCCCCCGAGCGTCGCGCGCGCCACGAGCTTCACGTGCATCTCCATCGCCCGCGCCGCGGCGACGTGCTCGCGCGTCACGCCCTCGATCCCCTCGACCTCGACCCACTCCACCGGCACCCGCGACCCGAAGGCGACGGTCGCGAGGATCGCCGTCTTCGCCGCGGCGTCGAGCCCGCCGACGTCCTCCGCCGGGTCGGCCTCCGCGTACCCGAGGCGCTGTGCCTCCGCGAGCGCCTCCGCGTACGTCTGCCCTCCCTCCATCGCCGAGAGGATGAAGTTCGTCGTGCCGTTGACGATCCCGAGCACGCGGTGGACGTTGGTGACGACGAGCGCCTCGCGGAGCACCTTGATCACGGGGATCGCCGCGCAGACGCTCGCCTCGAAGCGCAGCTGCACGCCGCCGCCGGCCGCGGCCTCGAACAGCTCCGGCCCACGCCGGGCGAGGAGCTGCTTGTTCGCGGTGACGACCGGCGTCCCGCGCCGCAGGAGCTCGACCACGTGGTCGCCCGCGGGGTCGAGCCCGCCCATCACCTCGGCGACGAGCCGGACCTGCGGGTCGTCGCGGATCGCGGCGAAGTCGGTCGTGAGGACGCCCGCTCCCGGAGAGCAGGGGCGCTCGCGATCGACGTCGCGCACGAGCGCCCGCACCACCCGGAGACGGTGCCCCGTCGCCCGCTCGATCTCGTCGCCCTGCTCGTCGAGCAGCCGGTGGACGGCCGCGCCGACCGTGCCGTACCCGAGCAGCGCGACGGGGACGTCGACGGCGTCGCGCGTCACGCGTCCCCTGCGCGATGCATGAGGGACCGCAGCTCCGCGCCGACGGTCTCGATCGTCGTGCGGGCCGCCTCCGCCCGCATCGCATGGAGGCGCTCCTCACCGCGATCCATGTCCTCGATCCACTCGCGTGCGAACGCCCCCGACTGGATGTCGGCGAGGATCCCGCGCATCTCCTCGCGCACGTGCTCGTCGATCACCCGGCGGCCCCGCGTGTAGTCCCCGAACTCCGCGGTGTCGGAGATCGACCAGCGCATGTGGGAGAGCCCGCCCTCCCACATCAGGTCGACGATCAGCTTCAGCTCGTGCAGGCACTCGTAGTACGCGATCTCCGGCTGGTAGCCGGCCTCGACGAGCGTCTCGAAGCCCGCCCGGACGAGCTCGGCGGTGCCGCCGCAGAGCACGGCCTGCTCACCGAAGAGATCCGTCTCGGTCTCCTCCTTGAAGGTCGTCTCGAGGATGCCGGCGCGGCCCGCGCCGATCCCGGTCGCGTAGGCGAGCGCGACGTCACGGGCCTGCCCGCTCGCATCCTGCGCGACCGCGATCAGGGCAGGCGTCCCGTAGCCCTCCGTGAACAGCCGGCGCACGATGTGCCCGGGGCCCTTCGGGGCGACCATGATCACGTCGTGGCCGGCAGCCGGCGCGACGCGGCCGTAGAGCACGTTGAAGCCGTGCGCGAAGAGGACGGTTGCGGCGGGATCGACCGCGGGCGCGATCGCCTCCTGCCACACGGCGGGTTGCACCTGGTCGGGAAGGAGGATCGAGACGAGCTGGGCGCCCTGCACGGCGTCGGCGACGGGCGCGACCGCCAGCCCGGCGGCCTCGGCCTCTCCCCACGAGCTCGAGCCCGGGCGCAGCCCGACCGCGACCTGCACGCCGGAGTCGCGCAGGTTGAGGGCATGGGCGTGTCCCTGGCTTCCGTAGCCGACGACCGCCACCTTCCCGGAGAGCAGGGACAGGTCGCCGCCGGAGAGAATCGTCGCCATCGCAGTCCTTTCGTCGTTGTGCGTGCGCCGGAATCCTAGGGCGGAGCGGCCCGCGCCGGTCAGTTGATCGCCGCGAGGCGTGGTCCACGGTCGCGCCGGGCCGACGCCCGCGACATGCCGATCCGTCCGGTACGCACGAGCTCCCGGACGCCGTACGGGCGACAGAGCTCGTGGAAGGAGTCGAGCTCCTCGGGGGTGCCGACGACCTCGAACACGACGGACTCCGGGCCGAGGTCGAGCACGCGGCCCGCGAAGGCCTCGGCCGTCGTCACGAGCTCGGCCCGTCGCTCGGGGTCGGCGGTGACCTTGATCACCATCAGCTCGCGCTCGACCGCGTCGCCCGGGACGAGCTCCGTCACGCGGAGGACGTTCACCAGCTTGTGGATCTGCTTCTCGATCTGCTCGAGCGTGTGCTGCGAGCAGTCGACGCGCAGCGTGATGCACGAGACCCCCGGCCGCTCGGTCGGGCCGACGGCGAGCGAGTCGATGTTGAAGCCGCGGCGGGCGAACATCGTGGTGATCCGCGTCAGCGCACCGGGGCGGTCTTCGACGATCACCGAGATCGTGTGCTTCACGGCGTCGCCTCCACGGTCTCCTCCCACTCGATCATGTCGAGTGCCGCCGCGCCGGCGGGGATCATCGGGAAGCACTGCTCGGTCGGATCGACGTGCACGTCGACGACGACCGTGCGTCCGAGGCCGAGGGCCTCCTCGAGCGCCGGCTGGAGCTCGTGCTCCTCGGTCACGGTGATGCCGACGGCGCCGTACGCCTCGGCGAGCCGGGCGTAGTCGGGCACCGCCCGCGTCAGGTGGACGTGGGAGCGCCGCCCCTCGAAGAACATGTCCTGCCACTGCGTGACCATGCCGAGGTGCTCGTTGTTCACGAGCACGACGACGATCGGGAAGTCGTCGAGCACCGCGGTCGCGAGCTCCTGGCACGTCATCTGGAAGCACCCGTCCCCGTCGACGCAGACGACCGTCGCCTCGGGCCGCGCCGCTTTCGCCCCGATCGCCGCCGGGATGCCGTAGCCCATCGTCCCCAGGCCCCCGGAGCTGATGAACGAGCGGGGCTGCTCGGAGAGGACGTACTGCATGGCCCACATCTGGTGCTGACCGACCCCGGTCGTCACGATCACGTCCTCGCCCGCCGTCAGCGCCTGCAGGTGCTCCATCGCGAGCTGCGGCTTGATCACGCCCGGGCGCGACCCGTACCGGAGCGGGAACTCCTCGCGCCAGTCGGCGATGCGCTGCAGCCAGGCCTCGGGTGGCGGCGCGCCCTCGCCGCGCAGGCGCCCGACGTCGCGCGCGAGCTCGTGGAGCGCCTTCTTCAGCGGGCCGACGACGGGCACGTTCGCACCGCGCAGCTTCGAGATCTCGGCGGCGTCGACGTCGAGGTGGACGACGGTTGCGCCGGGGGCGAACGCCGAGAGCTTGCCCGTGACCCGGTCGTCGAAACGGGAGCCGACGGCGACGAGCACGTCACACGAGTTCATCGCCAGGTTCGACCACTTGGGCCCGTGCATCCCCGGCCAGCCGAAGTGGAGCTCGTGCGTCTCCGGGAACGCGCCCTTCCCCATCAGCGTCGTGATCACGGGGAGCCGGCCGACCTCGGCGAGCTGCCGCAGCTCCTCGCACGCCTCGGCGTTGATCGTCCCGCCGCCGACGTAGAGCACGGGCTTCTCGGCTCCCGCGATCACGCGAGCTGCCTCCCGGATCTGCAGCGGGTGCACCTTGGTCGGTGGCTTCCATCCGGGCAGGTCGACGCGATCGGGGTACGCGAACTCGAGCTCGGCCTCCTGGACGTCACGTGGGACGTCGACGAGGACGGGGCCGCAGCGGCCCGACCGGGCGATGTGGAACGCCGCCTTCATCACCGACGGGATCTCGCGTGCGTCCTGGACGAGCCACGAGTGCTTGACGACCGGCATCGTGATGCCGGTGATGTCGCACTCCTGGAACGCATCCGTCCCGATCAGCGTCGTCCGCACCTGGCCGGTGATGCAGACCAGCGGCGTCGAGTCCATCCACGCGTCCGCGATCGGCGTCACGAGGTTTGTCGCCCCGGGGCCCGAGGTGGCGATCGCGACCCCGACCCTCCCCGAGGCGCGCGCGTAGCCCTGGGCCATGTGGCCGGCGCCCTGCTCGTGCCGCGCGAGGACGTGTCGGACGCTCGTGCCCCGCGCCATGGCGTCGTAGGTGGGCATGATCGCGCCGCCGGGGATCCCGAACATCACCTCGACGCCCTCCGCCTCGAGCGAGCGGAGGATCGCATCTGCTCCACTGATCCTCATCGGTGCACCGCCAGTGCGAACTCGGTATCACGGCGCGCGCTCGGGAGCAACCCGAGCACCGCCTCCATGAACTCGAGCGTCGTCGCCGCGACGCCCGAGCCGCTCATGTCGGCGGTCCGCCGCGACGTGCCGAGCGTCGCCAGCAGCGACTCCTCGAGGGCGACGGCCGCGCTCCGCCGTCCCAGGCCTTCGTCGAGCAGGAGTGCGGCTGCGACGAGCATCTCGCTCGGGTTGGCGACACCCTGGCCGGCGATGTCACGGGCGTGACCGTGTGTCGGCCCGAACAGTCCGGGGCCGGTCGTCGAGAGGTACCCGGTGGCCCCCGGGTCACGGCGTCCGCCGAGGGCGGGAGCGCCGGCGACCGCGTCGCTCACCGCCCGCTCGGCGGCGACGAGCCCCAGCGAGCCCGGATCCTCCGCCAGCCGTGCGAGCGCGTCGGCGAGCGTCGTGTGCTCGACGGCCACGCCCTGGTGGCCGGTCGCGTGGTCGTCGACCCGATCTCTCCATGCCTCGCCGATGCCGACGGAGACGAGCCGCCCGGTGCGCGCGCAGGCCGTCGCGAACGCCCGCTCCAGGGTCACGTCCTCCGCCTGCTCGTGGAGCGGCGAGAACGTCGTCAGGGAGGGGCCGTCCTCGGTGAGGAGTCGCGTGACACGGACGGCGAGATCGAGTTCGGCCTGCACGCCGGCCAGCGCAGGAGCCGTCGCGTCGGCGACGAGCACGGCGTCGGCGGCGCGGATGGCAGCGCGGGTCGAGGCGGGAAGCGGATGGCCCGATCGATGCAGCGCCTCTCCGGCGAACGGGGGATGGACCTCGTCGATGCGGAAGCCGTGCTGTCGCGACACGTGTGCGAGTGCCCGGCTCGCGGCGGCCGTGACCTCCGGGCCGATCCCGTGACCCGCGAGGCATGCGACGACGTACGTCCGCTGCGCGGCCGGCGCGGTGCCGTCCCCGGTCGGCCACGGCGCCGGCGCTGCAGTCGGCCGTCCTGGGAATCTCTCGTGTTCCTGCGGGGTGCTCACTGGAAATCTCCTTCGATCGGTCGCCGCGGAGGACGTACCGGTGGTGTCGTGTCGGTCGGCGTGTGCGCCGTGCCCGGCGCGTGAGCGACGTCTCTCCCCCTAGCGGGGGAGAATGAGGAGCAGCTCGATGCCGACGCCGACGGACACCGCGGGGCGCGGATCGATCTCGTGCGTCGGTACGGCTCGAAGCTGCATCGGAGGCCGAAGTGTGCCCGAGAGACGCCGGGCCTGTCAACGCGCGACCGGTGTCGATCCGGTGAACCGCCTTGCAGCCGGAGGAGCCGGCCGTCTACGATCTGCCATTCGTCATGCGCGCGACCGCGAATCCCGAAGCAGATCCGGCGGCCATCCGCCCGTTCGCGTTCGTCGCGCCGACCACGCGCTAGCCGGCGTCTCTCTCGCCCCGCCGGACTAGCGCTCCAGACACCGGCGAGAGGCACAACCCTCCTCGACCTCCACCGACGAACCAGACCGACCCGACGACCGGAAAGGCGGACTGCGCAGACGTGAGCCGCGACCAGCTCCTCTTCGACGCCGCGCGCGAGCGCGATGCGTGCGGCATCGGGCTCGTCGCGGACGTGCACGGTCGCGCGTCCCGTGAGATCCTCGACCGTGCGCTCGCGGGGCTCGGGGCCGTCTCGCACCGCGGCGCGTGGGCGGCCGACGGCGTCACCGGGGACGGCGCGGGCGTCCTGCTCCCGCTCTCGCCGGTGCTCACGGGGGTCGCCGGAGGCGGCATCGCCATGTGCTTCCTCCGCGACCCGTGGCTGCGCCATGTCGTCGAGGAGGCGTGCCGTGCCGAGGGCCTCGAGCCGGCCGGCTGGCGGGACGTTCCGCACGAGATGGCCGCTCTCGGGTCGACCGCGACCGCGAGCATGCCGCGGATCGCGCAGCTCGTGCTCGCCCCGTGCCCGCACGACGATGCGGAGGAGCGTGCGCACCGCGCCCGCCGCCGCGCGGAGGCGTTCGAGGGCGTCTACGTCGCGTCGCTCTCCTTCCGCACCGTCACGTACAAGGCCCTCTGCGCCGCGACCCAGCTGACCGCGTTCTACCCCGACCTCGCCGACCCGGGATACGCAGTCTCGTGGGCGATCTTCCACCAGCGGTTCTCGACGAACACGGAGCCGAGCTGGGAGCGCGCGCAGCCCTTCCGGCTGCTGTGCCACAACGGCGAGATCAACACGATCGACGGCAACGTCTCGTGGATGGAGGCCCGCGAGGCCGCGCGCGGGCACGACGAGGCGCTCGCGCCCGCGCTCGACCGCAACGGCTCGGACTCGGCCCTGCTCGACAACGCGCTGGAGCTGCTCGTGCGGCGCGGTCGCGACATCCGCGAGGCGGTCGCGATGCTCGTTCCGCCCGCCTGGCAGAACGACCGTCGGATCGACGACGACGTGCGCGCGATGCACCGGTACCACGCGCTCCTCGTCGAGCCGTGGGACGGGCCGGCCGGCCTCGTCTACAGCGACGGGCGGGCGTGCGGCGCCGCGCTCGACCGCAACGGCCTCCGTCCGCTGCGGGTCGCGGTCGCCGGCGATCTCGTCGCCGTCTCCTCGGAGGCGGGCGCGGTGCCCCTTCCGGAGGGGGTGCCGGTACGCCGCGGGCGGCTGGGCCCCGGCCAGCAGCTCTCGGTCGATCCGGAGCGCGGCCTGCTCTTCGACGGGGAGCTGAAGCGGGCGCTCGCCGCGCGTCATCCGTACGCGACGTGGGTCGACGACAGTGCGAGGCGGGTCGAGGCCGGCGACGTCCCGGGCGTTGTGGACAGCGGTCTCGCCGTCCGGCACGCCCTGTTCGGCTACACCCGCGAGGAGCTGAGCCTCATGCTCCGGCCGATCGCACAGACGGGCCACGACCCCGTCTACTCGATGGGGGACGACGCCCCGCTCGCCCCGCTCGCCGGTCGTGCCCGGCCGCTCGCCTCGTACTTCCGGCAGCGGTTCGCGCAGGTCACGAACCCCGCGATCGACCACTACCGCGAGCGTGCCGTGATGTCGGTCTCGACGTTCCTCGGGCCTCGCGCCGCGGTCGACGCCTCCGGGCCGTTGCCCGTGGTGCACGTGCTGCCGTCGTTCCTGCTCACGCCGCAGGGCCTCGAGGAGCTCGCCCCGGCCGTCGTCGACGCCACCTTCACCGCCTCGGAGTTCCTCGCCGACGCGGTCGAACGGGTGGCCGACGAGTGCGTCGCCCTCGTCGAGGGGGGCACGACCCTCGTCAGCATCAGCGACGCCATCGCCGGGGGCGAGCGGGCGCCGATCCCGTCCCTGCTCGCGGTCGCCGCCGCCCACGGCCGCCTGGTGGAGCGGGGGCTGCGCACGCGGTGCTCCCTGATCGTGGACTCCGACGAGCCGCGGGACACGCACATGGTCGCGACGCTCGTCGGCTTCGGCGCCGACGCCGTCTGCCCGGGCCTGGCGCTCGCGTCGATCGGGCAGCTCGCCGCCGACGACAAGGTGGGGGGCGACCGGCCCTCGCCCGCGGAGGCCCAGCGACGCTTCCTCGCGGCGGTCGAGGACGGCGTGCTCAAGGTGATGGCGAAGATGGGGATCTCCGATGTCGGCAGCTACCGCGGCGCGCGGCTCTTCGAGGCCGTCGGCCTCGACCGCCGGCTCTGCCGCCGCTTCTTCGGGGGCGTCCCGTCGGCGGTCGGCGGGATCGGGCTCGACCGCCTCGAGCGCGAGGCGCTCGACCGGCTCGCCGCCTCGCAGCAGGAGCGCATCGAGCTCGAGAACCCCGGCTTCTACAAGTTCCGCAAGGGAGGCGAGCCCCACGCGACGACGCCGGAGGTCGTGGCGGCGCTGCAGGAGAGCGTGACGGCGGCGCACGCGCTGCGGCAGGCGGTCAAGGGCGAGCGGTCGGACCTCTACGAGCGGTTCGCCGCTCTCGTCAACGAGCGCGTGCCGATGGAGATGCGCGACCTCCTCGACGTCGCGCCGGCCGGGCCCGCAGTCCCGCTCGACGAGGTCGAGGCCGTCGAGTCGATCGTCCGCCGCTTCTCCGGTGGCGCCATGTCCCACGGCGCGCTGTCGGCCGAGGCCCACGAGACGATCGCGATCGCGCTCAACCGCCTCGGGGCCCGCTCGAACTGCGGCGAGGGCGGCGAGGACCCGGCCCGGTACCGCACCCACCGGAACTCGGCGATCAAGCAGGTCGCCTCGGGGCGTTTCGGCGTCACGGCGGAGTACGCGGCCTTCGCGGACGAGCTGCAGATCAAGGTCGCCCAGGGCTCGAAGCCGGGCGAGGGCGGGCAGATCCCCGCCCACAAGGTCACCGACGAGATCGCCCGCCTCCGCGGCACGCAGCCGGGCGTCTCGCTGATCTCGCCGCCGCCGCACCACGACATCTACTCGATCGAGGACCTCGCACAGCTGATCTTCGACCTCCGCGAGGTGAACCCGCAGGCGGAGATCTCGGTGAAGCTGGTGGCCGAGGCGGGCGTCGGCGTGATCGCGGCCGGCGTCGCGAAGGCGCACGCGGACATCGTCCACGTCGCCGGCGCGGACGGCGGCACCGGTGCGAGCCCGCTCCCATCGATCAAGCACGCCGGCGCCCCGTGGGAGCTCGGCCTCGCCGAGACGCAGCAGGCCCTCGTCGCGAACGGCCTGCGCGGCCGCGTCCGGGTGCGGGTCGACGGGGGGTTCAAGACCGGTCGCGACGTCGTCGTCGCGGCGCTGCTCGGCGCGGACGAGTTCTCGTTCGGGACGGCGCTGCTGATCGCCGAGGGGTGCCTCATGGTTCGCTCCTGCCACCTCGACACGTGCCCGGTCGGGATCGCGAGCCAGCGGCCCGAGCTGCGCGAGAAGTTCGCGGGCACCCCCGAGATGGTGGAGGCCTACCTCCGCTTCGTCGCGCAGGAGACGAGGTCGATCCTCGCCGCCCTCGGGCTGCGGTCGATCGACGAGGCGGTCGGGCGCGTCGACCTGCTCCGCCAGCGGCGGACCGGTGACGCCGCGGCGGACGGCCTCGACCTCACGCCGCTCCTCGCGCGCGCAGGCGACGGCCACGCCCGCTACGTCCGCCAGCCGGTGCCGCACACCCCGGACCGGCTCGGGGCGCTCCTCCACGGGATCGGGCGCGACGCGATCGACGAGGCGCGGCTCGTGGAGCCGGCGTACGCGATCACGAACGCCGACCGCGCGGTCGGTGCCCGCCTGTCGGGCGAGATCGCGAAGGCCGTCGGCGGCGAGCTGCCCGCAGGGCGCGTGCGGGCGCGGTTCGAGGGCACTGCGGGTCAGAGCTTCGGCGCGTTCCTCGTCGCCGGCGTCGAGCTCCACCTGGTGGGCGAGGCGAACGACTACGTGGGCAAGTCGATGAGCGGTGGGCGCATCGTGATCGCACCGCCGCCCGACGACGAGGGCGCACCCTGCCTCATCGGCAACACCGCGCTCTACGGCGCGACGGGCGGCGCGCTCTTCTGCGCCGGCGCGGCCGGTGAGCGCTTCGCGGTGCGGAACTCCGGGGCATCGGCGGTGATCGAGGGCGTCGGCGACCACGCCTGCGAGTACATGACCCGGGGGACGGTGGTCGTGCTCGGCCCGCACGGGCGCAACCTCGGTGCGGGGATGACCGGTGGGGAGGCGTTCGTGCTCGACGTCGACCCGAGCCTCGTCAACCTGGAGCTCGTGGAGCTCGTCGACCTCGAGGCGGACGACGAGGAGCGTCTCGTGCGCCTGCTCGAGCAGCACGTGCGGACGACGGGATCGGAGCGTGCGCGCCGGCTGCTCGACGAGCCGGCGGTGGGTGGCCGGTTCCGGCGGCTCGTCCCCCGGCCGATGCTCGTCGCCCCCGCCTCCGGGCTCGAGGGGCGGATGAGCGCGTAACGCATATGTGGCGTAGGTAATGCATACTATGCAGATGGCGAACGTCACCATCGTCGGCGCCGCGGGGTACACGGGGCAGGAGACGCTCGACCGCGTGCTGGCACACCCGTCGCTCGAGCTGTACGCGGTCGGGTCGGACTCGCTCGCGGGGCGTGATGCGACCGCGCTCGATCCGCGCCTCAACCGCAACGGCGGCCGCCGCGTCCCTCGCTTCATCACGAACGAGGCGGCGCTGTCCGTCGACGCGGACATCACCTTCGTGTGCCTCTCGCACGAGGAGGCGGCGGCGCTCGAGCCGAGGACCGGAGGCGTCGTCGTCGACCTGTCCGGCGCCCATCGGCTCCGGGACGCCGACCTGTACGCGACCTGGTACGGGTTCCACCATCCTCATCCGGAGTCGCTCGACGGGTGGGTCTACGGGCTGCCGGAGCTGGTCGAGGTCCACGGGAGGCTGATCGCGAACCCCGGGTGCTACGCGACCGCGACCCTGCTCGCGCTCGGGCCGCTCCGGGACCACGTCGAGCCGACGTCGGTCGTCGTCGACGCGAAGTCCGGCATGACGGGCGCGGGGCGGACGCCGCGGGCCTCGACGCACGCGGGGTTCGTGCTCGAGAACCTCTCGCCCTACAAGGTCGGGTCGCACCAGCACGTCCCCGAGATCGCGCAGTTCCTGGGCTTCCCGATCACGTTCACTCCCCACCTCCTGCCCGTTCGGCGCGGCCTGCTCGCGACGTGCTACGTGCAGTCGACGGGCGCCGACCTGCGCGCGGTGCTCGAGGAGCACTACGCGGGCAGCGCGGTCGTCACCGTGCTGCCGGACGGGATGGCGCCGGAGCTCGGGCGCGTGCAGGGGACGGACGCCGCCGAGATCGGCGTGTTCCAGGACCGGTTCACGGATCGGACGATCGTGATCTGCGCGCTCGACAACCTCGGCAAGGGCGCGGCGGGGCAGGCGGTGCAGAACGTCAACCGGCTCTTCGGCTTCCCCGACACGGCGGGTCTGCGGCTGCCGGGTGTCCTCGTCTGACGGCGCCGCCGGTGTCGATCACGGCTCCCAGAGGGTTCCTCGCCGCGGGCGTCACCGCGGGGATCAAGGCGTCAGGAGGCCCCGACGTCGCCCTCGTCCGCTCCGACCCGGCCGCCGTCGGCTCAGCGATGTGGACGGCGAACCGGGTGCAGGCGGCACCGGTCGTCGTGTCCCGCCGGCACCTGGAGGTGGCCGAGCCCCAGGCCGTCGTCGTCAACGCGGGGAGCGCGAACGCCGCGACGGGTGCCGCCGGTGAGGCCGACGCCGAGGCGACCGCCGCCGCAGCGGCGGCCGAGCTCGGCCTCGTTCCCGAGCAGGTGGTCGTGCTCTCGACGGGCGTGATCGGGGTGCCACTCCCCATGGAGAGGATGCTCGCCGGCGTCCGCGCCGCGGCGCGCGAGCTCTCCGTCGCGGGAGGCGATGCCGCCGCGCGCGCGATCCTCACGACCGACTCCGGCCCGAAGACGGCCGTCGCCGAGGGCGAGGGCTTCGTCGTCGGGGGGATGGCGAAGGGCGCCGGGATGATCCATCCGCGGCTGGCGACGATGCTCGCGGTGATCACGACGGACTACCCCCTCGCGGCCGGGGAGGCGGGACGGTTCCTGCGCCCCGCGGTCGAGGGGAGCTTCAACCGGATCTCCGTCGACGGCGACTGCTCGACCAACGACGCGGTCGTCCTGCTGGCCAACGGCGCCCGCGCGGTCTCGCGCACGCCCCGGTCGGACGAGGCGTTCGCAGCCGCGCTCGCATCCGTGTGCGGCGACCTCGCCCGCCTGATCGTCGCCGACGGCGAGGGCGCCACCGTCGTCCTCGAGATCTCCGTTCGCGGCGCCGTGAGCGACGAGCAGGCGCACGCGATCGCGCAACGCATCGCGACCTCGCCGCTCGTCAAGACGGCGGCGTTCGGCCGCGACCCGAACTGGGGGCGGGTGCTGGCGGCAGCGGGCTCGGCGCCCTGGGACGGCGGGTTCGCCGAGCTCGATCCAGCCTCCCTCAGCGTCTCCTTCGACGGCGTGACGGTGTTCGACCGGGGGTCGCCGACGGGGAGCGTGCCGCAGCTCGGCGGAGCGGCCTGCCGCGTCGACCTCGCGCTCGGCCTCGGAGAGGGCGCGGCGGCGTACCTCGCGTCCGACCTCACCTACGACTACGTCCGTATCAACGCGGAGTACACGACATGAGGGTCGTCCTCAAGCTCGGGGGCCGCGTCGCCAGGGACGCCGCCGTGGAGGCGCGCGCCCTGCGGGACGGGGGGCACGAGGTCGTCGTCGTCCACGGCGCCGGCCCGCAGATCACGGCCGAGATGGAGCGCCGCGGCATCACGGCGGAGTTCGTCCGCGGCCGGCGGGTGACGACGCCGGAGGCGCTCGCCGTCGTCCGCGACGGGCTGCTCGCCGTCAACGCCCAGGTCTGCCAGGTGCTGGGCGCCGACGCGGTCGGCCTCGCCGGCGACGAGATCGGGCTCGAGGCCGATCCCGTCGCCGGCCTCGGGCTCGTCGGTGATCCCATCCCGTCGGCGCCGCCCGCGGTCCTCGACGTCCTGGCCGACGGGCGGATCCCCGTCGTGGCACCGCTCGCGCGGGGCCCTCTGAACGTGAACGCCGACGAGGCGGCGGCGGCGCTCGCGGTGGGCCTCCGCGCCGACCGGATCGTCTTCGTCTCCGACGTCCCGGGCGTGCTCCTCGACGACGCCGTCGTCGAGCGACTCGGGGCCGACGAGGCCGACCGCCTGCTCGGGGAGGGCCGCTTCGAGGGCGGGATCGTCCCGAAGCTCGTCGCGGCGATCGAGGCCGCGCGGGGCGGCGTCCGCGCGTCGATCGGCGCGACCGAGGTCGTCGCGTGACCGGCAGCCCGACGCCGGGCGCCGCGCCGGAGCCCCGCGAGGAGGCGGCGCCCCCGGCCGGGCCGCGCGACCGCGTCCTGCCGACGTACGCGCGCGCCGAGGTGACGATCGTCCGGGGGGAAGG
>NZ_DBNHWK010000099.1:0-11256 GCF_057140465.1 Gaiella sp. | reverse complement strand
GGCAGCCGCGCTCGGCCTCACGTCCTACGCGGTGCCCGCGGAGTACGGGGGCGCTGGCGTCGGCGCCGTCACCTCGGCCCTCGTGTCCGAGGAGCTCTCCTGGGGAGACCCGGCGCTGGCGGCGACGATCGGGGCGACGATGTTCCCGGTCCGGCCGCTCGTCGCCTTCGGCACGGAGGAGCAGCGCGCCCGCTGGTTGCCCCGTCTGGCGTCGACGGACGGGTGCCTCGCCGCGATCGCCTTCACCGAGGTCGAGGCGGGATCCGATGTGTCGGCGATCCGCACCACGGCGCGGCGCGACGGGGACGCGTTCGTCCTCGACGGCGAGAAGGTGTACATCACGAACGGCGGCATCGCGGAGCTGACCGTCGTCTTCGCACGCCTCGACGACGCGATCACCGCGTTCGTGGTGGAGCGCGGCGATCCGGGAGTCCATGCGGGGCGCGTCGAGGACAAGCTCGGCCTGCGGGCGTCGCACACCGGCTCGCTGCGGTTCGACGCTGCCCGTGTCCCGGCCGACCGCATCCTCGGCGACGTGGGGCAGGGGTTCCTGATCGCGATGGACTTCTTCGAGCACTCGCGGCCGCAGGTCGCTGCCTCTGCGGTCGGGCTCGCCCGTGCTGCGCTCGAGTACGCGACCGCCCATGCGCGGGAGCGGACGACGTTCGGGCGCCCGATCATCAGCCGGCAGGGTGTCTCGTTCAAGCTCGCGGACGCCGCGATCGCGATCGAGGCCGCGCGGCTGCTCACCTGGCGCGCCGCCGCCGCGCTCGATGCCGGTCGCGACGCCGGGCTCCTCGGCTCGTACGCGAAGGCCTTCGCCGCCGACACCGCGATGCGCGTGACGACCGATGCCGTGCAGGTCCTCGGCGGCGCCGGGGTGATGCGCGACCACCCCGTGGAGCGGTGGCTCCGCGACGCCAAGGTGCTGCAGATCGTGGAGGGAACGAGCGAGATCCAGCGTCAGATCGTCGCGACCTATCTCGCGCAGGGCTGGGACGAACGACCCCGCTGACGCGGCGTCAGGCGCCGGCCTCCGCGTCCGCGAGCACGTCGACGAGCCACGCCGGCACCCGGGTCGGGCGGTGGCTCGCCGCGTCGACCGTGGCGTGGGTCGTGTACCCCTCGGCGACGACGACGTCGCCGTTCGTGACGACGTACTCGTAGCGGAAGCGCGCACCCCTGACGTCGCGACAGCGCGTCCACACGGTGAGCACGTCGTCGAACCCGGCCGTCGCCCGGTACTCGAGGTGGACTCCGGTCGTCAGCGCCTCGATGCCCGCGTCCTGGATCCGGCGGTAGCCGCCGGCGTACGCCTCGAGGTATGCGATGCGCGCTTCCTCGAGCCAGACGACGAACGACGCATGGTGCGCGATGCCCTGAGCGTCGGTCTCGGCGAAGCGGACGCGCACGGCATGGGAGAAGGGGTAGCCGACCACGGGCCGACACTACACTCGCACCGTGTCCGCCGATGCGCTCGCAGCGTTGATCGTCGACCACGGTTCGTGCGTCGTGCTCACGGGCGCGGGCATGAGCACCGAGAGCGGGATCCCGGACTTCAGGTCGGCGACCGGGCTCTGGGCAGAGGTCGACCCCTTCGAGGTGGCCTCGATCGACGCCTTCCGCCGTGATCCCGAGCGTGTCTGGCGCTGGTACGGCGGTCGCATCCAGGCGCTGCTCGACGCCGAGCCGAACGAGGGCCACCTCGCGCTCGCCGCACTCGAGCGCGGCGGCCACGTCCGGGCCGTCGTGACGCAGAACATCGACACCCTCCACACACGCGCGGGCAGCGAGGAGGTCGTCGAGGTGCACGGCTCGATCAGGCGGGCGGTCTGCCCCATGTGCGGCCTTCCCGAGACGCTCGACGCCGTGCTCGAGCAGCTGGAGGCGGGCCCCGTCCCGCACTGTCGGTCGTGCGGCGCCGTGCTCAAGCCGGACGTCGTGATGTTCGGCGAGCTGCTCCCCGCGACGGCGTTCGCGCGCGCCGAGCAGCTCGCACGGGACGCAGGCCTGCTGCTCGTCGTCGGGTCGTCGCTCCAGATCTGGCCCGTTGCGGGGCTCCCCGAGGAGACGCTCGCCGGGGGCGGCGACGTCGCCGTCCTCAACGCCGAGGAGACGCCCTTCGACCCGAGGGCTACGCTCGTCGTGCGCGGCCCGGCGGGCGCGACGCTGTCGGACATCGCCGCGCTGCTCGTCGAGGGGGCGACGTGAGCGCGTCGCGGCGGTACGACGTCCTCGTGATCGGTTCGGGCTTCGGCGGGAGCGTGGCCGCGCTCCGCGCTGCCGAGAAGGGCTACACGGTCGGCGTGCTCGAGGCGGGACGGCGGTTCGGGCCCTCCGACTTCCCGCGCTCGAGCTGGGACCTCAAGCGCTTCCTCTGGATGCCTCGCCTCGGATGCCTCGGGATCCAGCGCCTCACGCTGCTCCGCAACGTGCTCGTGCTCTCCGGTGCGGGAGTGGGCGGCGGCTCCCTCGTCTACGCCAATACGTTGATCGAGCCGCTCGAGGGCTTCTGGGACGACCCGCAGTGGGCCGGCATCACGGACTGGCGTGACGAGCTCGCTCCCCACTATGCGGTGGCCCGGGCGATGCTGGGCGCGGCGCCGGTCCCCGAGGACACCCCTGCAGACGGCGTGATGCGGGTGATCGCCGACCGACTCGGGGTGGCCGAGACCTACGCGCGCACGGAGGTGGGGGTGTGGTTCGGCGAGCCGGGCGCCGTCGTCGACGACCCCTACTTCGGCGGCGCCGGGCCCGCGCGACGGGGATGCATCGCGTGCGGCGGCTGCATGATCGGCTGCCGGCACGAGGCGAAGAACACGCTCGACCGCAACTACCTGTGGCTCGCCGAGCGGCTCGGGGCCGAGATCCACGCCGAGCGGGAGGCGGTCGACCTCGCACCGCTCCCCGGCGGCGGCTACGTCGTGGTCGCGCGCCGGCCCGGCGGCCGCCACGGCTCGCTGACGCGATACCGGGCCGATCAGGTCGTGCTCGCCGCCGGCGTGCTCGGCACGTTGCGGCTGCTCCTCGCGGCGCGGGACCGCGGCCGCCTGCAGCAGCTGTCGCCGCGGCTCGGCGACAACGTCCGGACGAACTCCGAGGCCGTCGTCGGTGCGTCCACGCCCTCGCTCGGCGTCGACTACTCCCACGGCGTCGCGATCACGTCGGCGATCGTCCCCGATCCCGAGACACGGATCGAGCCGGTTCGGTACCCGCCCGGCTCGAACGTGATGGGGCTGCTGGCGACCGTGCTCGTCGACGGGGGAGGGCGCGTGCCCCGGCAGCTGCGCTACCTCGGCGAGATCGCTCGCCGCCCGCTCGCGTTCCTCAGGGGGCTCTCGGTGCGCCGCTGGTCGCAGCGGACGGTGATCCTGCTGGTCATGCAGACGCGACCGAGCGCCCTCCGGGTGCTGCGACGCCGGGGGCGCCTCACGACCGAGCAGGGCGGCGATCCGGTGCCGAGCTACATCCCGATCGCCAACGAGGCCGCGCGGATCGCCGCGGACGTCATCGGCGGTGATCCCGGAAGCGCCCTCAACGAGGTGCTCCTCGACGTGCCGATCACCGCGCACCTGATCGGCGGCGCCTGCATCGGGTCGACGCCCGAGGCCGGCGTCGTCGACGCCTACCACCGTGTGTTCGGCCATCCCGGCCTCCACGTGCTGGACGGCGCCACGGTGAGCGCCAACCTCGGCGCCAACCCCTCTCTCACGATCGCAGCCCAGGCCGAGCGCGCCCTCGCGCTCTGGCCCGCGAAGGGGCAGCCCGATGCGCGCCCCCCGCTCGGCGCTCCCTACGTTCGTCTCGACCCGGTGCGCCCGGCCGGGGCGACGATTCCCGCCCGCGCCCCCGTCGACACCTGACCCCGGGGGTGGTCAGGCTCGGCGGGAGCTGCTATCACCAGCGACATGCGGGTCGTGGTGGTGGCGGGGTTCCTGGTCGCGCTCGGGGGTGCCCTCGTCGTGGGGCTCATGTTCCGGTCCGGAGAGCGCCCCGCCCCGCCGCGCGCGCCCGAGCGCGTCGCCGCCGCGGAGCCGGAAGCGCCGGTCGCACCCGCCCCGCCGGTTCGGCCTCGCGCGTCCTGTCGGGACGGCGCCGTCGTCTCGATGCGCGACGCGCGCACCGCCCACGCGGCGCAGGCACGGCGAGCCCTCGCCGCGCTGACGGCACCGGGCGGCACCGTCGTCTCACGCTTCGCGAAGCTCAACGCGAACGGCGTGCCGACGGTGTTCGGCATCCTCGCGGCCCGGCTCGACGCCACGTGCGCCCCCACCTGGTACCGCGTCCAGTTGCCGCTTCGACCGAACGGGCAGACCGGCTGGGTGCGTGCCCGCGACGTCCGCGTGACGGTCGTCGACACGCGGATCGTCGTCGATCTCTCCGAGCGACGCGTGACGCTGTTCAAGAACGGTCGCCCCGTGCTCGACGTGACGGCGGCGATCGGCAAGGCGGGGACGCCGACGCCGACCGGCCGCTACTACGTCAACCAGCGCCTCCTGGCCGCCGATCCCTCCGGCCCGTTCGGGCCCGGAGGCGTCGGCATCTCGGCCTTTTCACCGACGCTCCAGGAGTGGGTGCAGGGCGGTCCGATCGCGATCCACGGCACCAACGCACCCCAGCTGATCGGCCAGGCCGTGTCCTACGGGTGCGTCCGGATCCGCAACGGTCACCTCCTGCGGCTGATCGACCTCGCCGTCGAGGGCACGCCCGTCGTGATCCGCGCGTGATGCAGCACGACCGCCTGCCTGCTACGAATGTCGGCATGGCGACCTCGAAGAAGAGCACCGACAAGGACGGGGCGATCACGCGACTCGCCTCGCGCGGCGAGGCGACGCTCTCCCGGTTCACCGACCTGCCGGGCGGGACGAAGGCGCTGAAGGCGTTCAACGACCTCCGCGAGCGGGTCGACGAGCTCGGGAGGAAGGTGCGCGGCATCGACAGGCTCGAGGCGCGTGTGGCGAAGCTCGAGAAGGAGCTCGCGGCGCTCAAGCGCGCGCAGAAGCCGAAGAGCACGACCGCCCGCACGACGACGCGGAAGACGACCGCCCGCTCGAGCACCCGCAAGGGCACCGAGCCCAAGAGCTGATCGTCAGGAGACCCGGTCGGGCGTCGCCCGGCCGCCCGGCGCGCTCCGCTCGCCGCTCACGGCCGGCACCCGGAGCCGCAGCGACCGCGGCAGGACCTCGAACCGCGCGGGCGTCGTCCCCGGCTGCTCGCCGTCGAGCTCGATCGGCAGTGGCTCGTCCGCGTCGACGTGGACGACCCGGCCGCGGAGGAGCTCGGCCTTCGGGTGGGGGAGGTGCGTCCCCCGGTAGATCTTCGGCATCGTCGTCACGAGGTCACGCTTGGTGACGTCGCCGATCGTGAGGACGTCGAAGAGCCCGTCGTCCGGCTCTGCCTCCGGGCAGATCTCCATCCCCCCGCCGAAGAAGCGCCCGTTCGCGACGACGACGTCGAACATCCGCCCTTCACGGGCCTCGCCGTCGACGTCGAGGTGCACCTGCGTCGCCGACCAGCGGACGAAGACGGCGAGCGTCGCCCAGAGGTAGCTCGCCTTGCCGCCGAACGCCTTCGACGTGTCGTTCGCACGCTGCGCGATCGCACCGGACATGCCGGCGCTCGCGACGTTGGCGAAGGTGGCGCGCCCCTCGCTCCCGTCCCACGCCCGGTACGTCACGACGCCGAGGTCGACGACGCTCGTCGACCCGCGGAGAGCCACGGCCGCCGCGTCCTCGATCCCCTTCGGGATCCCGAAGGTGCGGACGAAGTCCCACCCCGTGCCGCGGGGCACGACCGCCACCTCCGGGGGATCGTCGACGCCGGCGAGCCCGTTCGCGACCTCGTGCACCGAGCCGTCTCCACCGACGACGACGAGCAGGCGCGCCCCGTCGAGTGCGGCGCGTCGTGCGAGCTCTCCGAGATGTCCGGGGCGCTCGCTGAAGAACGTGTCGCCCTCGAGCCCGACGGCGGCCGCACGGTGTGCGAGCTCGGGCCAGCGGTGCCCCGTGGACCCGTTTGCGCTCGCCGGGTTGACGAGGAAGACGACGGGGTCAGACGGCGGCGGCCCGACCCCGTCGGTCATGTCGTGACCGAGTGGAGCGCGAGCTCGGTCATCTGGTCGACGGCCTGCCGCATCTCCTCGTCGGAGATGCGTATGAACTCACCCTCGACGATCACGTCGCTCACGATCAGGAGACAGCCCGTCTGGATGCCGCGCAGCGCCCCGAGCGTGAACAGCACCGCCGCCTCCATCTCGACGGCGAGCAGGCCACGCTCCGACCACCGTCTGACCTGATCGGGGTCCGGCTGGTAGAAGATGTCGCTCGACACGATCGGGCCGACGCGCATCCGCTTGCCGAGCGTCTTCGCATGGTGGACGGCGCTGTGCACGAGCTCGAAGTCGGCGGTCGGCACGTGCGGCTCCCCGCCGACGTAGTGCGAGGCCGTCGCATCGGCCGGCGCGGACGAGATCGCGCAGAGGAGGTCGCCGATCGCGAGGTCGGCCTGGAGGCCTCCGCACGTCCCCACGCGGAGGATCCGCTTGACCCCGAGCTGTGCGAGCTCCTCGATCACGATCGCGGCGGACGGGCAGCCCATGCCGCTCGCCTGGACGGAGACGGGGGCGCCGTTGAAGGTGCCCGTGTACCCGAGCATCCCTCGCTCGGCGTTGCGCTGGACGACGTCCTCGAGGAACGTCTCGGCGATGTACTGCGCCCGGAGCGGGTCGCCCGGGAGGAGGCAGGCCTCGGCGTAGTCGCCCGGATTGGCTCTCACGTGGATAGGCATGCGCGGAAGCCTACGCGGAGAAGGCGGTGACAGTCCGCGTCCTCCTTCGTAGAGTCTCCCCTCGTGCGCGGGAACGTCATCGAGCCGACGGTCGAGCAGATCCTCGAGTTCTGCGCCCGCGACCCCGTCGAGCGCGTCTTCCTGGAGGATGTCGCGCGGCGGAAGCAGGGGCGGTTCGCCGGGCTGGCCGGTGACGACGACGCTCTCCGGGCGCTGTGCCACCTCGGGACGAACGTCGTCCCCTCCGGAGACGGGTGTGCCGCGTTCGCGAAGACGGTCGGCCGCTCGGGGACGCGCATGCTGATCGGGGAGGAAGGGGCGGTGGGGGAGCTCTGGCGGGCGGCGCGCCGGCGCCTCCCGCGGCCGCGTGCCGACCGGCCCGGGCAGCCGGTGTTCGAGATCCGCGAGCCACCGCCTCCGGGAGCCTCGGCGCTGCGCGCCGCAACGCCTCGCGACCTCGACCTGCTCGTCCCGGCGTGCGCGGCGTCGCACGAGGAGGAGCTCGGCGTCGACCCGTTGCGCCGGGACGCGAACGGCTTCCGCTGGCGCACCCGGGTCCAGATCGAGGAGGGACGCTCGTGGATCTGGTCCGAGAACGGGACGATCCTCTTCAAGGCCGAGGCCTCGGCCTGGACGCCGTCGGCGGTGCAGCTGCAGCAGGTGTGGGTCGATCCCGACGCTCGTCGCCGCGGCTTCGCGAGCCGGGGCCTGCGGGACCTCGTGCGACTGCTCCTCGAGCAGGTGCCGACGGTCTGCCTGTTCGTCCGCGCGGAGAACACGGCTGCGATCGCGCTCTACGAGTCGATCGGCATGCGCCACACCCTCGACTACCGCAGCGTGCTCTTCTGACGCGCGTCGTGGAGCGCCTCCTCCTCGTCCGTCACGCGCACAGCGTGTCCAACCGCGACGGTGTCGTCAGCGGCACGCCGCCCGGGGAGGGCCTGTCGGCCGTCGGCGTCGAGGAGGCGCAGGCGCTTCGTGAGGCACTGCGCACCGAGCGGGTCGACGTGGGGCTCGCGACGGAGCTGCTGCGGACACAGGAGACGCTGCGGCTCGCCCTCGCCGACCGTCCGGTGCCGACGGGTGTCTGCGCCGGCTTGAACGAGATCGGGTTCGGGGCGTTCGAAGGCGGATCCCTCGAGCGCTACCGCACCTGGGCCTGGCGCAGCGCCCCGGATGCGCCGTGCCCCGGCGGAGGAGAGAGCCGCGCGGCCGTCGCGCTCCGGCTCGCCACGAGCCTCGAGCGACTCCTCGAGCGGCCGGAGACGGCCGTTCTCGCCGTCTCCCACGCCCTCCCCGTCCGCTACGTCCTCGACGCCGCAGCCGGTCGCGTGCCGCGGCGGCGCGTCGAGCCGGTCGCCCACGTCGTCCCGCTCGTGCTCTCCTCCGACGAGGTGGCGCGGGCTGCCGCGATCCTGGCGGGCTGGTCGCGCGCGCCGCGGTTTCGCGACGGCGACGACGCGTGACCGTCGTCGGTCGACCGGAGCATCGGCGGGCGTCCAGCGCTCGACGTCCACCGACCTCGCCGCTGCTGCGGCGATCGGGCCCGGCCCTGACGCCGGCCGAGTCGACGGACGGGGCCCGTCTGCCGCGCGTCCACGGGCCGCGGCGGCTCGACGCCGGACGACTGCGGCAGAATGGCGGTGTGGCCGACGACGTCCCGGCCCGGGTCGAGCGCCGCATCCGGGCCCACGACCTGATCCCGCCCGCCGGGGCGGTGACGTGCCTCGTCTCCGGCGGCGCCGACTCCACGTGCCTCTGGCACGTGCTCGTCGAGCTCGGCTACGACGTCCGGGCGGTGCACGTCCACCACGGCCTGCGCGGGATCGCGGCGGACGAGGACGCACGGCACTGCGCCGAGCTGATGGACGCCGACGTCGTCCACGTGACGCCGGACGCGCACACCGAGGCCGCATTGCGCGACGCCCGCTACGCCGGGACGCGCCGCTTCGGCCTCCGCGCGACCGGCCACACGGCGACGGATCAGCTCGAGACAGTCGTCTACCGGCTCCTGTCGAGCGGCTCGACGCGCGGGATCCGGGTGCGACGGGCGGACGGCGTCGTGCGGCCCCTGCTCGACGTCGAGCGCGACGAGACCGTCGCGTACTGCCGGGCCCGGAACCTGCCCTTCCGGCTCGACGAGACGAACCCGGACACGACCCGGGGCCTGATCCGATCGGAGCTCCTGCCCCTCCTCTCCAGGATCGACCCCCGGGCGCGGGCGAACCTGCTGGCGCTGGCCTCCGAGCGCCCGCGGCTCCCGCGGCGGCTCGAGTCGGCGCTCGTCGAGCTGCTCTCGTCGCGCGAGGGCACCAAGCGCGCCGACCTCGGCGGAGGGGTGCGTGCAGTGCGCGCGTACGACGAGCTGCGCCTCGAAGGGGAGGTGGAGTGGGGGCCGTGGTCGCTCACGAGCTCTCGCCCCGGCCTCGTCGTCCGCACGCGCCGACCCGGCGATCGACTCGCGGGCCGCCGACGGAAAGTGCAGGATGTATTCGTGGACTCCAAGGTGCCGCGAGGGGAGCGCGACACGTGGCCCCTGGTCGTATCGGACGAGGGCGTCGTCGCCGTGCCCGGCCTCGCCGAGGCGCCGGGCTGGGAAGGCGTCGTCACGACGCGGAGGACGGGGTCGTGAGCGTCGACCACGGCGTCGCGGAGGTCCTGCTCGACGAGTCGACCCTCCAGCACCGCGTCGCCGCCCTCGGCACGGAGATCAGCGCCGACTACGAGGGGCGCGAGGTGCTCCTGGTCGGTGTGCTCAAGGGCGCGGTGTTCTTCATGGCCGACCTCATGCGGCAGCTGTCGATCCCCTGCGAGATCGACTTCATGGCGATCTCGTCGTACGGTGCGGCGACGGACTCCTCCGGCGTGGTCCGCATCCTCAAGGACCTCGACGCCAACATCGCGGGTCGTGACGTCCTCGTCGTCGAGGACATCATCGACTCCGGCCTCACGCTCTCGTACCTGATGCGCACGCTGCGGGCCCGCCGTCCGGCGAGCCTCGAGATCTGTGCCCTCCTGACGAAGCCCGAGCGCCGCGAGATCGACGTCCCCGTGCGCTACGTGGGCTTCGAGATCCCGAACCGGTTCGTGATCGGGTACGGGCTCGACTTCGCCGAGCGCTACCGGAACCTGCCCTACATCGGCGTGCTCGACCCGGAGCTCGTCGCGTCGGCGGCACCGGCCGCCTCGTAGCGGAACCGTTAACCAGGCCCCGGGGGGGTCGGCGGCGAAAAAACATGCTGCTACGCTCCGAAAAGACCTGAGATGAATCGCTTCTTCCGCAGCGCGCTGTTCCCCCTGGTCGTGATCGTCCTGCTCGTCTACCTGGCGAGCCAGACGCTGATCTCCCGGGGCGAGGACGAGCAGAAGTTCACGTACTCGGAGCTGATCCAGCAGGCGGAGGCCGGCAACGTCTCCGAGGTCGTCTTCAACCCGAACCGCCAGCAGATCTCGGCGACCCTCGACTCGGGGACGAAGGTGAAGGTCAACTACCCGACGCCCGAGTCGCAGTTCGCGTTCCAGCAGGTCCTCGAGGATCAGAACGTCACCTTCGACTCCAAGGGGACGGGGTCGTCGGCCTGGTGGACGCTGCTCACGAGCCTGTTCCCGATCCTGCTCCTGATCGCGTTCTGGATCTTCCTCATGAACCAGATGCAGGGCGGCGGCTCGAAGGTGATGAGCTTCGGGAAGAGCAAGGCGAAGCGGATGTCCCCCGACTCGCCGAAGGTCACGTACAAGGACGTGGCCGGCGCCGACGAGGCGGTCGAGGAGCTGCACGAGATCAAGGAGTTCCTCGAGAACCCGAAGAAGTTCCAGGCGCTCGGTGCGCGGATCCCGAAGGGCGTGCTCCTGTACGGGCCGCCCGGCACCGGGAAGACGCTGCTCGCCCGGGCGACGGCCGGTGAGGCGGGCGTCCCGTTCTTCTCCATCTCCGGGTCGGACTTCGTCGAGATGTTCGTCGGCGTCGGCGCCTCGCGCGTGCGTGACCTCTTCGAGCAGGCGAAGCAAGCGAGCCCCTGCATCATCTTCATCGACGAGATCGACGCCGTCGGCCGCCACCGCGGCGCCGGGCTCGGCGGCGGTCACGACGAGCGCGAGCAGACGCTCAACCAGCTGCTCGTCGAGATGGACGGGTTCGAGCTGAAGGACAACATCATCCTCGTCGCGGCCACCAACAGGCCCGACATCCTCGACCCGGCGCTGCTCCGGCCCGGCCGCTTCGACCGCCAGGTCGTCGTCGACCGACCTGATCGGGCGGGTCGCGCCGCTATCCTCGAGGTGCACGCGCGCGGGAAGCCGCTCGACGAGGACGTCGACCTCGACACCATCGCTTCGGGCACGCCGGGGTTCACGGGCGCTGATCTCGCGAACCTGATCAACGAGGCGGCGCTGCTCGCCGCGCGGCGGGGAGAGAAGACGATCGGCATCGACGAGCTCGAGGAGGGGATCATGCGCGTGATCGCCGGCCCC
>NZ_DBNHWK010000098.1:0-19634 GCF_057140465.1 Gaiella sp. | reverse complement strand
AACACCACATCGCTCAGATCGAGCTCGAACTCGAGGTAGTGGTCGCGGAAGCTGTGGTTCTGGGCCGGGTCGAGCACCTCGAGCAGCGCCGATGACGGGTCGCCACGCCAGTCGGCGCCGACCTTGTCGATCTCGTCGAGCAGGATGACCGGGTTCATCGTCTTCGCGTCCCGGAGGGCACGGACGAGCCGGCCGGGCAGGGCGCCGATGTACGTGCGTCGATGCCCGCGGATCTCCGCCTCGTCGCGCACGCCGCCGAGCGACATGCGGACGAACTCGCGGCCCATCGCGCGCGCGATCGACTCCCCGATCGAGGTCTTCCCGGTCCCCGGCGGCCCGATCAGCGTCAGGATCGCGCCCGCGCGCTTGTCGACCTCGATGCCGCGCTCGCGTCGGAGCTTGGCGACGGCGATGTACTCGACGATCCGCTCCTTCACGTCGTCGAGCCCGGCGTGGTCCTCGTCGAGCACGAGACGCGTGCGCTCGGGATCGAGCACGTCCTCGGAGCGCGTCCCCCACGGGACGGCGAGCAGCCAGTCGAGGTAGTTGCGGATCACGCCCGCCTCCGGAGAGCTCTCCCCCATGCGCTCGAAGCGGGCGAGCTCCCGCTCGGCCTGCTCGCGCACGGGATCGGGCATCCCCGACTCGGCGATCTTCGTCCGGTACTCGTCGACGACCGACTGGTCGTCCTCGCCGAGCTCCTTGCGGATCGACTCCATCTGGCGGCGGAGCAGGAACTCTCGCTGCTGCTCCTCCATGCCGGCGTTGACGTCGTCGCGAATGCGCTGGCGGAGCTGCATCAACGAGAGGCGCTCCCGCTGCATCGCGAGCGCGAGCTCGAGCCGCTCGCGGACGTCGACGGCCTCGAGCAGCTCCAGCTTCTGCTCGAACGTCAGCTCCGGCGAGTACCCCGACGTGTCGGCCAGCGCGCCCGGCTCCCTGATCGAGCGCACGAACGCCTGGATGCGCCCGTCGTCGCCGCGCAGCTCGAGGATCTCCTCGACGACGGCGCGGTACTCGGTCTCGAGCTCGCGGACGCGCGGATCCTCGGGCGTGACGTCGGGCTGCTCGTCGACCTCGACGAGCAGCTGCCCTCGCGCGTCTGTCGTCGCCGCGCCCGCGATGCCGCGGTGCAGGCCCTGGAGCGCGACCGCCTGGCCGCCCCCGGGCAGCCGCACACGGTCGGTGACCTCGGCGACGGTGCCGACGCGGGCGTACTCCCCGTCGTGCTTGGGGACGAGCAGCACGCGCTCCGCGTCGCCGACCTCGACCGTCAGCGTCACGTTCATGTTGGGGAAGACGACGACGTCGTCGAGCGGGACGAGCACGAGACGGGTCACGGGGCGGATCGACTCCTTTCGTGGACACCAGGGACGCCACTACCGGTTGCCGTAGCAGCTACGAAAAGTGTACCGGTCACATCGTCTCCGCTGTCGTGGCACGTCCTTACGGAAGCCTCACAAACCGCCACCGTGGCGCGGCGTCTGACTCTCTGCAGCCGGCTCTCCATCCCACCGCCTCCCGAGAGCCGGCGAACCGGACGCGAGCGACGGCGCGCTCCGAGGGCGCAGGTCGCGTCGCGCAGAGGGTGCCGCTCCCACGGGCGGCGCCCTCGCTTCCAGACGTCGGGTCAGCCGCGGAAGCGACGGAGCGCCGCGGCCGCGACCCGCCCGGCGAGCACGTCGGACGACGTGCCGGCGCCCCCCGGTCGGTACGTCATCACGGCGGTGACGAACACGCCCCCGCGCCAGACGACGAGGCCCGCGTCGTGCCGCGCGCGCGTGATCCACCCTGCCTTGTGCAGGACGGCGACGCCGGGAAGGCCTCGGAGCTGCCGATCGAGCTTCGGCACGTCCCGCACCTGGGAGAGGAGATAGAGGACGTACCGGGCATCGCTCCGCGTGAACCCCGGCGCGGCCGCCCTCAGCGGGCCGAGGTTCGCGCTCGCGAGCCACACCGCCCGCGCGAGGCGGGCGAGATCGTGGGCGGTCGTCCGCTTGCCGGTGCCCCAGGACGGTTGCTCCTCGACGCGGAGCGGGATCGGCGGCCGGACCGCCTGGAGCGCGCGGTCCTCGACGAGGTACCCGCCGTACATCTCCGTGTCCATGATCCCGATCGACCGCATGAGCGCGTTCACGAGCGCCGACCCGCCGGAGGTCGAGCCGCCGAAGTAGACCTCGACGTCGTTGGCGGCGCGGTCGTCCGACACGATCAGCATCGACCGCAGGAGGGCGTCGAGCCGCGAGCCGAGACGTGGTGTCGCGTCGACGTGCGCCAGCGCGGTGACGGCGATCGCGAGCTTCACCGTCGACGCCGCCGGGAACGACGCCCTCGCGTTCCAGGCCGCGCCCGCGCCGCTCGTCAGGCTCTGGACGTAGACACCGGCGGTGCCGCCGAAGCCGGCGACCAGCCGTCGGACGTCGCGCGTGAGCCGCGGGTCCTCGTAGGACGCGCGGAAGCGCGGGGAGGCTGCCGCCGGCAGCCCGAAGACGTCGCGGACGACCGTCGTCGAGCGCCGGCCGGCCCCGTCCCGCGTCTCGACCTGCACGCTCGTGACGCCGGTCGGAAGCGGGATCGAGAGGCTGAAGCGACGGCCCGCGAGCGGCCGGTCGCGCACGACCTCCCCTCCCACACGCACGATCACGCGGCGCACCCCGGGCGTCGCCGTCCCCGAGACGGTGCCGTACGAGACCTCGTACGGCGCAGGCTGCTCGAGCACGGGGGGCGGAAGGGGTGTCGGCGGCGTCGAGAGGATCACGGGCGAACCGTAGCCTTCCCTGCGTGCCGATCCTCGCGCACGTCGATCTCGACGCGTTCTTCGCCGCCGTCGAGGAGCTGGAGGACCCGCGCCTGCGCGACGTCCCGCTCGTGGTGGGCGGCGATCCCCAGGGACGCGGCGTGGTCGCGACTGCGAACTACATCGCGCGCCGCTTCGGCATCCACTCGGCGATGAGCGCCGCCGAGGCACGACGGCGCTGTCCCCGGGCCGTGTTCGTGCGCCCACGGCACGCCGTCTACCGCCAGTACTCACAGGCCGTGTGGGCGGCGATCGCCGAGGTCGCCCCGCGGGCCGAGCGCACCGGGCTCGACGAGGGCTACCTCGATCTCGGCACGGTCGCGGGGGCGTTCTCGGATGCCAGGCCCGTGGCGGAGGCCGTGCGAACCGCGGTGCGGGCGTCCACGTCGCTCTCCTGCTCGCTCGGCGTCGGGACGTCCAAGGTCGTCTGCAAGATCGCCTCCGACCGGCGCAAGCCCGGGGGCATCACGGTCGTCCCGCCCGGACGCGAGCGCGCGTTCCTCGCGCCCCTCGCCGTCCGCCTCCTCCCCGGCGTCGGCCCGCGCGCACAGGAGCGCCTCGGCGCCGGCGGGATCACGACGATCGGTGAGCTGGCGGCGCTCGGGGACACCGAGCTCCGGGCCGTGCTCCCGGGAGCGGTCGGCCGCCTGCTCCGCGATCGTGCCCGGGGGATCGATCCGCGCGACCTCGAGACGGAGGGCGAGCCGGTCTCGATCTCGACCGAGGAGACGTTCCCCCGAGACGTGTCCGACCGTGCAGTCCTCCACGCAGAGCTCCGCCGGATGGCCGACGACCTCGCACGGAGGCTGGCACGCACGGGCCTCTCCGCCCGGACCGTGACCACGAAGCTCCGCTACGCGGACTTCTCGATCCGCAGCCGTTCCACGACCCTGTCGGCACCGATCGACGAGGCGGTCAGGATCGGCGAGCTCGCATGCCGCCTCCTCGACCGCGGGCTGCGCGACCGACCCGGCGCCCTCCGCCTCGTCGGCGTCGGCGTCTCGGGGCTCTCCGACCACCGCCAGCTCCAGCTCACTCTCGACGAGTCGTGACGTCACATCAGCTAGCGTGCCGCCGATGACCGACGAGAGCACGGGTGGCGAGCGCCCGGCCGCGGCGCCGAAGGAGCACCGGCCCCCCGAGGGCGCCGAGACGACCGGCACCTGGTCCGGCGGCGGGACACCGATCGACTACACGGCGAGCGCGACGTGGATCGTGCTGCGCAAGAAGGAGAAGCCCGCGGCCGAGATCTTCTCCGTCGCGTACGTCGCGACGGAGAGCGAGGCCGGAAGGCCGGTCACGTTCGTCTTCAACGGCGGCCCGGGAGCGTCGTCGGCGTACCTCCACATCGGCGCCGTCGGCCCCCGGCGCGTCGACTTCCCCGCGGACGGCGCGCTCCCCCGGATGCCGCCGCGCCTCGTCGAGAACGAGTCGTCCTGGTTCGCGTTCACCGACCTCGTGTTCGTCGATCCCGTCGGCACGGGGTTCAGCCGGATCGTCGAGGACGAGCAGGGCGAGGACGGGAAGGGGAAGAAGAGGAAGGACGACGAGGCGCCCGACCCCAAGGAGTACTTCGGGCAGAAGCGCGACCTCGAGTCGCTCTGCGAGTTCATGGGGCGCTGGCTGTCCAGCCACGACCGCTGGGGCTCGCCCGTCTTCATCGCCGGGGAGAGCTACGGCGGGTACCGCGTCGGGCGGCTGACGCGGATGCTGCAGGAGAGCACCGGCATCGGCCTCAACGGGGCGATCCTGATCTCCCCCGCCCTCGAGATCACCCCCCTCAGCGCCAACGACTACGACGTCGCCGGCTGGATCGACACGCTGCCGACGATGGCGCTCGCGGCCGTCCACCACGGGCGCTCCCGCGCCTTCCCGGCGGGCACGCCGCCCGAGCAGGTGCGGGCGGAGGCGGAGACGTTCGCGACGGGGCCGTACGCGTCGTTCCTGACGCGCGGGGTGGCGATGCCGCAGGAGGAGCGCGACGACGTCCTCGCCCGACTCGCCGACCTCGTCGGGCTCCACCACGAGCTCGTCGTCAGGGCCGAGGGCCGTGTCGGCATCCGAGCCTTCTCGCGGGAGCTCCTGCGCGACGAGCGGCGGGTCGTCGGCCTGTACGACGCCACGGTCACCGCCACCGACCCGTTCCCCGACCGCGAGCCCTACGGCGGCCCGGACCCGACGCTCGCCGGGATCAGCCCCGCGTACGCGATGGGCATCAACCGCCTGCTGCGGTCGGAGATCGGCGTCGAGACCGATCGCGAGTACGAGCTCCTGAGCTACGAGGTGTTCACGTCGTGGAAGGACGACGCCGAGCAGCACTTCTTCGCGCTCCCCGTCGGCGCCACCGACGACTTCCGCTACGGGATGAGCCTCAACCCGCACATGCGGGCCTTCGTGACCCACGGGCGGTACGACCTCGTGACCCCGTACTACGCGACCGACCGGCTGCGCAACCTCATGCGGCTCGACCCCGGGATGGCCGACCGGCTGACCGTGCACCACTTCGACGGCGGGCACATGTTCTACGCGTGGGAGTCGAGCCGGCGGTCGTTCACCGAGGCGATCGCCGCGTTCGTGGCCGACGCGACGGGCGACTGACGGCCCCGGTGAGGCCGCCCCGGCCGACGGCGGGGCCTCTCGGGCACGACGCTCAGGAGTCGAGCCGGAGCAGCGGGCGGGTGAGGCACGTCGGCCCGCCGTCGCCCTTGTGCGAGATCTCGTCGCCGCGGTAGACGACGACGTCGACGCCGGCACGCTCCATCCGCCGCCGGGTCTCGTCGTTGCCGTCGAGCGCGAGCGCCCGCCGGGGCCCCAGCGCGAGGACGTTCGGGCCCATCGACGCGAACTCCTCGTCCGGCACCTCGACGACCCGGATCCCACGGTCGGCGAGCAGCCACATCAACCGCGTGGGCGCGATGCGCGGATAGACGACGGCGAGGTCACGGTCGAGGGGCGAGAGGAAGCTCATCAGGTGCATCACCTCGTCGGCCCCGTTCCAGTGCGGCAGGTCGAACGCGATCAGCTCGACACCCGGGAGCAGCGGGCGCAGCGCGTCGAGCGCCGCCGGGCTCGTCCGGTAGCCGATGCCGACCAGCAGCGTCGTGTCGTCGAGCCAGACGGTGTCCCCACCCTCGACCGTCGCCGGCGCGTCGACCCGGCCGACCACCGGGACGCCCGCCTCCGCGAGGACCGGGGCGGTCGCGTCGGGCTCGCCGCGGCGGGCCTCCTTCCCCGGGCGCAGGAGGACGGCGCCGTCCCGGCCGACGAGCGTGGGGTCGTAGACGTAGATCGCGTCGGGATTGCCGGCGTCGTGCTCGGAGACGACGACCTCGGCGCCCGCCTCCTCGAGCAGGGCACAGAGCTCCTCGTGCTCCCGGGCGGCGGCGGCGACGTCGGGCTGCGCCCGCCACCCGACCTCACGCCACCGGCCGGCGTCGGCGGGCAGCGGGCGACGGACGAGCACCCGCTCGAGGGCGCCCCACATCGATGCCGACCCGTACCGCTGCACGTGCGGAACCGTACCCGGATGCGGCACGTCCGCAGGGACATTGACGACCGTCGATGCCCTTGGTATATTGACGACGATCGATGTGATGCCACGGCGCATCCCCCCGGAAGGCGATACCGAGATGCACGACGGCGAGACGGCTGTGAGGGTCGAGGTGAAGCAGGCCTACGCGGCGGCGGCGAGGAGGTTCGCCGAGGGAGCGGGCGGCTGCTGCGGGCCGGACTGCGGCGACCGCGCTGCGGGCGCCCCGGCCGGGCCGGGCTTCTACACCGCGACGGATCGCGAGCGGCTGTCCGACGCGACCCTCCTCGCGAGCCTCGGCTGCGGCAACCCGACTGCGGTCGCCGCGCTCGTCGAGGGTGAGACCGTGCTCGACCTCGGCTCGGGCGGTGGCATCGACGTGATCCTGAGCGCACGCCGCGTCGGCCCCTCGGGGGTCGTGTACGGGCTCGACATGACGGACGAGATGCTCGCCCTCGCCCGCCGCAACGCCGCCGAGGCCGGGGTCGCGAACGTCCACTTCCTCCGCGGCCACATCGAGGACGTCCCCCTCCCGTCGAACAGCGTCGACGTCGTGATCTCCAACTGCGTGATCAACCTCTCCGGGGACAAGCCCGCCGTCCTCGCCGAGATCGCCCGCGTGCTGCGGCCCGGCGGGCGCGTCGGGGTGAGCGACGTCGTCGCCGAGGACCGCCTGACGCCCGCGGAGCGCGCCGAGCGCGGGAGCTGGGCCGGCTGTATCGCCGGCGCTCTCTCCAAGGGCGAGTACGAGGCCGGCCTGCGCAGGGCGGGGCTCGAGGACGTCGAGGTGGAGTTCACCCACGAGATCGCAGACGGCCTCCACGCGGCGATCGTCCGCGCACGCAAGCCGGCGTAGATCGGATCGCTCCCGCGGAGGGATCGGCGTCAGCCCGACGCCTGCGGCTCGTCCCCGAACCCGGCGAGCGTCGGCAGGCGCTCGACGACGGCGGCCCACGCCTCGTGACCGGGGTCGATGACGTCGAAGTGATCGGCGTCGAGCTCGACGAGGTGCACGGGGTCCGCCGCCTTCCGTGCGGCCTCCGCGTAGACGTGGCTCAGCGCGACGGGCACGACGTCGTCCCGCGTCCCGTGCACGAGCAGCTGCCGCACGCGCAGCGGCAGCAGCAGCGAGGGCGACGTCGCCGCGTACCGATCCGGGACCTGCTCAGGCGGCCCGCCCATGAACGCCGTGACGGCTCCCCCGCCGAGCCCCTCGAGCGCGCCGCGGACGAGGTCGCAGACACCGGCCAGGGCGACGGCGCCCTTCGGGGCGACGCGCGGGCCCGCACCGGCCACCCCCGACGGGAGGCGGTGGCGGCCGGCCGCCCACAGGGCGAGCTGGCCGCCGGCGGAGTGACCGACGACGACCACGGTGTCCGCGTCCACCTCGGGCAGGTCGGCGAGCGCGTCGATCGCCGCCGCGACGTCGTGGAGCGTCCCCGGCCAGCCGCCGCCGTCCTGTCCGACGCGCCGGTACTCGACGTTCCAGGCGGCGACGCCACGCGCGGCGATGTCGCCCGCGAGCGGGGTCATCAGCGTCCGGTCCCATTGCTCGCGCCAGAAGCCCCCGTGGAGCAGGACGACGACCGGGCGGGGCACGGAGACGTCGCCCGGCAGGTGGAGGTTCGCCACCTGGTCGGGGTGGTCGCCGTATCGCACAACCAGCGGGGGCGGCGGCTTCATCGCGCGCCGGCGCCGGTCGAACGGGCCCGCGCGCTCACGCCAGCAGGTGCCGACGCGCGGCGAGGGCGGCGACGACCCGGTCGACGTCCGCGTCCGTGTTGTAGAGGTGCGTCGAGATCCGGAGGTTGTCGTCGCGGTGGGAGGTGACGATCGCCTCCTCCGCCTGCAGCTCGGCGCAGAGCCGCACGACGTCCGTCGAGCGAACGCACACGAGCGGCCCCCGACGGCCGGGGTCGCGCGGCGTGACGGTCGTCGCGCCGAGCTCGTCGAGGCCGTCGATCAGCCGCCCGTTCAGCTCCGCCACGTACGCCTCGATCGTCGGCACGCCCGCCTCCTCGACGATCGCCATCCCGGCCACGCCCGGGAACAGGGACGGCACCGGCGGCGTCCCGGCGTCGAACCGCCGCGCGCTCGGGTGCGGCGAGTAGTCGGCGATCGACATCGCGAAGATGTCCTCGTCGGCGAACCAGCCCGTCTGGGTCGGCAGGAGCGACTCGAGCAGCGACCCCCGCACCCACATGAAGCCGAGGCCGGCCGAGCCGAGGAGGTACTTGACCGTCCCCCCCGTGACGACGTCGGCCCCCAGCGTCCTCACGTCCAGCTCCACGGCGCCGAGCGCCTGGTAGCTGTCGGCGAGCACGAGGGCGCCGCTGGCGTGGGCGGCCTCGGCGATCGCCGCGACGTCGTGGCGATGGCCGGTGCGGAACGACAGCGCGGTGCAGCACACGAGCGCCGTCCGCTCGTCGATCGCCTCCACGAACCGCTCGGCCGGGATCGAGCCGTCCGCCTCGGGGAGCACGTGGACGACTTCCGCCCCCCGCAGCTCCTGCGCATGGGCGATCTGTCCGACCGTCGGGAACTCGTACTCGCTGATCACGATGCGATTGCGCGCACCGTCGAACCGCAACGCGGACACGAGCGCGCTCACCCCCTGCGAGACCGAGGTCGTCACCGCGACCTCGTCGGCGGCGGCGTGGACGACGCGGGCGAGCGACGCCCGCGCCTCCTCGTTCCGCTCGACCCAGAACTCCCACTCCGCGCCGTTCGCGTCCCACCCGTCGAGCCACGTCTCCACGGCGGCGCGGACACGCCGGGAGAGGGCGCCCTGCGAGCACGAGTTCAGGTACGTCGCATGCTCGAAGACCGGGAACTCGCCGCGGATAGCGGCCCCGATCCGTTCGCTGTCCGCCGCGGTCGTCATGCGTCGGACGCTACCTCCCGAGGTAGGCCTTGCGCAGCTCCTCGTTCTCGAGCAGGTCGCCGGCGCGCCCTTCGAGCACGATGCGGCCGGTCGAGAGCACGTAGCCACGGTCGGCGATCGAGAGCGAGACGTTCGCGTTCTGCTCGACGACGAGCATCGCCACGCCCGAGTCGTTGACCTGCTTGATGATCTCGAAGCTCCGCTCGACGAGCACGGGCGCGAGGCCCATCGACGGCTCGTCCATCAGCAGGAGCTTCGGCTTCGACATCAGCGCCCGCCCCATCGCCACCATCTGCTGCTCACCGCCGGAGAGCGTGCCCGCCAGCTGTGTCCGGCGCTCGTAGAGCAGCGGGAACAGGCCGTAGACGCGGTCGAACTCCTCCCGCAGGTCGGCCTTCGGCCGGAGGTACGCGCCCATCTCGAGGTTCTCCTTCACCGTCATCGGCCCGAACAGGCGCCGGTTCTCGGGCACGATCGCGATCCCGCGCCGGATGCGGTGGGCGGTGGGCATCCTCGTCACGTCCTCGCCGTGCAGGCGCACCGCCCCCGTGCGCGGGCGCACGATGCCGAGGATCGTCTTCAGCGTCGTCGACTTCCCCGACGCGTTGCCGCCGAGGAGGCAGACGAGCTCGCCCTCCTCGACGACGATGTTCGAGTCCTGCAGGATGTGGATCGACCCGTAGTAGGTGTTGACGTCCTCCAGCTGGAGGAGCGGCGGCCCGCCGTCGACCGCCATCAGCCCGCCTTCCTCGCCATCTCGCCGGTGCCGAGGTACGCCTCGACGACGCGCGGGTCGGTGGCGACCTGCTCGAACGATCCCTCGGCGATCTTGACGCCGTGGTCGAGGGCGACGACCCGGTCGGAGATCCCCTCCACGACGTGCATGTCGTGCTCGATCACGAGGATCGTGTACCCGCCGTCCGTGCGCAGCTTGGCGATCAGCTCCGTGATCTCCTGCGTCTCCTTCGGGTTCATGCCAGCCGCCGGCTCGTCGAGCAGCAGCAGCCGCGGGTTCGTCGCCGTCGCCCGGGCGATCTCGAGCCGGCGGCGGTTCGCGTACGAGAGGCTGTACGCGGGCTGGTTCCAGCGGTAGCCCATCAGGCGCTCCCCGAAGAAGCCGAGGCGCTCCTCGGCGAGCGCCCGGATCTCGCGCTCCTCGCGGCGCATGCCCGGTGTCCGCAGCATCGACCGGAACGGGCCCGCCTTGGTGTGCCCGTACGCGGCCGCCATCACGTTCTCCCTGACGGTCATGTTGAGGAAGAGGCGCAGCGTCTGGAACGTGCGTGCGATGCCGCGCCGCGTGATGAGGTGCGGCTCGAGCCCCTTGATGCTCTCGCCGGCGAACACGATGTCGCCCTCCGTCGGGGCGTACACGCCGGTCACGAGGTTGAAGACGGTCGTCTTCCCGGCGCCGTTCGGCCCGATCACGCTCACGATCTCGCCCTCGTCGACGTGCAGGTCGAGGTCGTTCACGACGAGCAGGCCGCCGAAGCCCATCGTCACGCCCCGCAGCTCGAGCAGCTTGTCGGCCACTACACGATCTCCACGCGCTTCTCGCCGAGCAGGCCGTGGGGACGGATGATCATCATCCCGACGAGGAGGGCGCCGAGCACGACGTACCGGGTCGACTCGGGGCTGTCGAGCATCACGTTCTCCCAGACGAAGGCCGCGAGGTACAGCGTCGGGACGAGGAGCGCGATCCGCACCCAGCCGTGCACGAGCGTGAGCCCGAGGGCGAGCGCGATCAGCGCCACGTAGGAGACCGCCGGCACCCAGCCTGCGAGCTGTGTCGGCACGATCACCCAGTCGGACGCCCATCCGGCGAGCCGCCCGCCGTCCTCCGCGACACCCGCGGTCCAGGTCTCGTCGACCCTCCCCGCGACGAGGTTCGCGACGAAGCCGAGGGCGACGGTGCCTCCGAGCACGACCGCCAGGCGCACCGAGAGGCGGAACGCGCCGACGAGGCCGAGGAGGATCACGAGGTAGAAGAGGCCGCGGGCGTCCCCCGGCTCGCGCAGGACCTCGAGCAGGACGCTGACGATGATCGCGCCGAGGACGACCCCGACCTGACTGCCGGCGCCGCCGAGGATGACCATCGTGTAGACGGTGATCAGCAGCGGGAACTCGAAGTTCTGCGGGAACACGCTGCCGTTGAGGGCCGCGGCGACGGTGCCGGTGAGGGCGGCGACGCTGGCGCCGAAGGCGAACGCCATCAGCTTCAACGTGTTCACGGGCATGCCCATCATCTCGGCCGCGAGCGGGTCCTCGCGCAGCGACCGCCACGCACGGCCCGTGCGCGAGTCGTTGAGGAGCCGGAGCGCGACGAAGACGAGGCCGAAGATCGCGAGTGCCACGTAGAGGTAGCGCACGCTGAACTGGCCGGTCGAGGTGACGCGGGGGAGCGTCCAGCCGAAGAAGCTGAACTCGTCGACGTCGAGGATGCCGTTCGGGCCGTTCGTGATGTTCCGCCCGAACACGTCGTCGCCGTTGTTCGTGAACGTGAGGAACACCTGGAAGAAGAACAGCGTCACGATCGCGAGGTAGTCGCCGGAGAGCCGGCGCGAGGGGAGGCCGACGAGCCACCCGGCGATGCCCCCGATCACCGCGACGATCGGGAGGATCGCGATCGTCGGCAGGTGGACGTCGTACTTGTCGGAGGCGAGCAGCGCGTAGGCGTAGGCCCCGATCCCGAAGAACGCGACGTAGCCGAGATCGAGCAACCCGCCCCACCCGACGACGATGTTGAGGCCCAGCGCGAGCAGCATGAACACGACGGTGTCGAACGCGACGCGCCGCACGTAGCCGCTCTCGGAGACGAGCGGGAGCGCACAGACGATTGCGACGAACAGCGTCAGCCACGCCCACCAGGGGACGATCGCGAGGCGCTCCTCGACCGTGCCGAGCACGCCCTCGCGCCGGACCCGTCGCTCGCCGTGCCGGGCGACCCACTCGTCGCGCCCCACGGCGGGGCTCGACGGCCCCTCGGCCTCGGAGGCCTCGCGCGCGCCCGGGAGCGGCTCGCTGAGGCTGTCCTCGTCGTAGCGGTCGCGGTGGTCGAAGCCGCTCACGTCACACCTTCTTGATGTCGGGGCGGCCGAACAGCCCCTGGGGACGGAAGATCATGAAGCCGATCAGGATCACGAACACGAGCAGGTCGGACCACTTCGTCGAGATGTACCCCTGCGTGTAGGCCTCGGCGAAGCCGAGGATCAGCCCGCCCGCCATCGCGCCGGGGATCGACCCGATGCCGCCGATCACCGCCGCCGTGAACCCCTTGAGCCCGGCGAGGAACCCGATCGCCGGGAAGATCGGCACGCGCAGCGCGAAGAGCACGCCCGCCGCGCCGGCGAGGGCGGAGCCGAGCACGAACGCGACGACGATCACGCGGTCGATGTCGATCCCCATCATCGCCGCCGCCTCGCGGTCGTACGAGGTCGCCTTCATCGCCTTGCCCGTCCGCGTGCGCGTCACGAGCAGCCAGAGCAGGAGCATGAGCACGAACGCGGCGCCGATGACCACGATCCGGAGCAGCGGCACCCGCACGTTCCCGATGTCGAAGCCCGAGAAGAAGAGCTTGCCGCCGTCGAGCGAGAACGCGTCGTAGTCGCGCTGGTCGGCGCCGAAGAGCGTCTGCATCGAATAGGCGATGAAGAACGAGACGCCGAGCGCGCTGATCAGCGGCGCGATCCGGGGCGCATCCCGCAGCGGGCGGTAGGCGAACCGCTCGATCACGACACCGAGCAGCGCGCAGCCCACCATCGCCGACACGGTGATCACGATCAGCAGCGGCCAGAGCGGCAGCGCCGGGTCGGTCGACCCGCCGAGCAGCTGGAGCATGCCGAAGCCGATGAACGAGCCCACCATGAACACGTCGCCGTGCGCGAAGTTGAGGAGCTTGAGGATCCCGTAGACGAGCGAGTAGCCGAGCGCGATCAGCGCGTAGACGCTCCCGAGCGTGAGGCCGTTCAGCGTCAGCTGCACGAACTCGTCGCGCTTCTCGACGTGCGTGGCGAGGTGCACCGCCCCGACCACCGCGAGGACGGCGAGGGCGACGACGACGACCGCGAGGACGACTCGCCGCCCGCGAGCGCCCAGCCCGATGCGCCTTGTCGTCTTCCCGCCCCTCATGTCGTCTCCGGGTTGTCCACGGAAGGCGCGAGTCTAGCGCCCGAAAACGGGAGCGGCCCGGTCGTGGCCGGGCCGCTCCGCTTCGACGCTCCTCCGGCGGCTAGCCGACGAGCTTGTAGGACCCGTCCCGCTGGATCTGGAAGATGTAGAACTTCGCGTTCAGCGGGTCGTTCGACTTCGTGGAGAACCGGAAGGTGCCCCCGAGGATCGACGGGTTGATCCGCACCCGCTTCACCTGCCGGAACACGTCCCTGCGGTTCTTGATCTGGCCCTTGCCGGCCTTGCAGGCCCGCGAGATCGCGTTCAGCGCGACCTGCGTCGTAAGGTAGGTCGGGGGCCCGAACGAGCCGAGCTGCTTGCCCGGGTTGTCCTTCTGCCAGCCCGCGACCAGCGCCTTGCTCGTGGGGACGGCGCTGATGTCGGGGGCGAAGTTCGACACGTACGCCCCGGCGATCTTGAAGGCGCTCGGGTTGTTCGCGCCGTCGCCGCCGAACAGCACGGCACGCTTGCCCTGCTCCAGCATCTGCTGGCCGAACGTCTGCGCGTCCGGCGGCTGCTGGGTCGGGAAGAACACGACGTCGGTGTCGTTCGGCACCCGCGTCACGAGCGACGAGAAGTCGGTCGTGTTGACGGACGTCGAGAGACGGATCGTGGTCACGCCCTTCCGCTTGAGCACGTTCTCGGCTGCGTCGGCGAGGCCGACCGAGTACGGCTCCTGGAAGTCGAGCACGACGACCTTCTTCGCCTTCAGCTCGTTGACCATGAAGTTCGCGTCCGTCGGGCCCTGGATGTAGTCACCGGGGACGACGCGGAAGAAGAACTTCGTGGCCTCGAGCTTGTTGCCCTTCGTGAGGGACGTGCGGGTCGCCGACATCGAGATGTGCGCGAGGCCGGCGGCCGCGAGCGCCTGACTCGACGACGCGACGCCACCCGACGTCGCAGGGCCGAGGACCGCGACCACGCTCTGGTCGGAGATGAACTTCTGTGCGACGATGAGCGCCTCGCCCGGCCCCTTCTCGACCGGCGTGTCCCCGAGGACGAGCCGGACGTTCAGGCCGTACTGCTTCTTGGCGAGGGTCTTGACGGCGTACCGCGCCCAGGAGAGCTGCTCCTGGCCGAGGAAGCCGGCGCCGCCGGTGAGCGGCGTGACGATGCCGATCTTCAGCTGCTTCTTGCAGCTCACGGCCTGCGACGCGTCGGTCGCCGCAGAGCCGGTTCCCGCCGTCGAGGCCAGGGCGGCGACGACGAGCGTCGAGAGCGCAGCCAGCACGGCCAGACGTCTCTTCATGCGGTTCCCTCCTTCATGGGGTTCTCACGAGTGGGACGGTGCAAATCCATCGAAGTTGCGCGGGCACCGGAGCCCGGTTCGCCGTGCGAGGGTATGCGGACGAGACCCCGGTCGGACCACCGCGGAACCTTCGCAACGAATTGCTGACATGTCAAACCCGCGGCGGTCGGGCCGGCGGTCGCGGGCGACGGCGAACGCCGAGGGGCTGCCGCCCATTGCGACCGGGCGATCGCTGCCGCACCGGGGCGCCTCGGGCGGTACGGTGACGCGGTCCGAGAGGAGGCCCGATGAGCGACGAGCGACCCGGCAGGACCGTGGTCAACATCCACGCCACGCCCTTCCGCGAGTACGACATGGAAGGCCCCGTGCAACCGGAGATGAGCTGGCTGCCGGTCAGCTACGACGGGGCGACCGGCCAGGGGTCCTACGTGATGCGCATGGAGCCGGGGGCCGTGACGATCGCCCACGACCACGCCGGGATGGAGGAGTTCCTGATCCTCGAGGGCGAGCTGATCGACGACGACGGGACGACGTTCGGGCCCGGCGACTTCGTCAGCTACGAGGGCGGCACGCACCACAACTCGCGGACGGAGACGGGCTGCCTGATCGCCGTCTTCGAGTGGAGACGACCGGACTCGGCGTAGGACGAGGCCGACGCCGCACCGCCCGCGGGCGCCAGGCCGTCGTGGATCCAGCTGCGGCGGCCGCCCATCCAGTAGCGTCACCGCATGGACACGGGCCTCGAGGGCAAGGGCGCCGTCGTCACGGGCGCGTCGGGCGGGATCGGCGCTGCCTGTGCGCGCGCGTTGACGGCGGAGGGCGCGCGCGTGCTCGTCCACTACCACCGCGGCGAAGAACGTGCCCGCGCGGTGGCGGCCGAGATCGGCGCGCCGACTGCGCAGGCCGACCTCACGGACGAGGCCGCCGTCGACGCGTTGTTCGACACGGCCCGGCGAGAGCTCGGCTCGGTCGACGTGTGCGCGGCGGTGGCCGGGGTCTGGCCGCGCGACGACGTCCCGGTGTGGGACCTGCCGCTCCGGCGCTGGGAGGAGACGGTGGCCCAGAACCTGACGGCGACGTTCCTCACGGCGCGGGCGTTCCTCCGCGAGGTCGCCCGCACGGGGCACGGGTCGCTCGTGCTCGTCGGCTCCACCGCCGGCCTCGTCGGCGAGGCGGGCCACGCCGACTACGCGGCCGCGAAGTCGGCGATCCTCGGCGGCCTGCTGCTCTCCCTCAAGAACGAGGTCGTCCGCGTGGCGCCGCGGGCCCGGGTGAACGCGGTCGCACCCGGGTGGACGGAGACCCCGATGACCAGGGGGCTGGTCGATCCCGACGCCGTCCGGCGCGTCTCGCGCACGATGGCGCTGCGCAAGGTGGCGACCCCCGAGGACGTCGCCGCGCAGGTCGTCGTGCTCGCCTCCGACACGCTCTCCGGCCACGTCACGGGGCAGGTCGTGACGGTCGCCGGCGGCATGGAGGGACGCACGGTGCACGACGACGAGACGACCGGCTGAGTCGGGGCGGCGCCCCGACCCGGCCTCCGAAACGGGAGAAGGCCGACGATCGGCTCGCCGGCCTCCTCAAGCCCCAGGAGGGATGATTGCCGTCAGTCCCCGACCTGGAGTGCCCTCTCCTATCGGCGCCGGGGCGCCGCGACTTGAGCGCACCGACCCGCCGAGGGCGCCCCCGGGTCGCGGGGCACCCGAGACACGGAAGAGGGGGCCGCCGCCGAGGCCCCCTCTCTCTACGGTTCCGCAACCGGAACCGGTATCGCCCACCACTCGCGTCCGCCGCACCGTCGCGCCGGTGGGTTGTCCCACTATCCCTGCAGCCCGGCACTTCACCCATCACCCGGTGGGAGTTGACGACGGGGCTTCACTCCCGCTCGGCGCGACGCATCTACAGTGACCGCGATGGCGACGAGCTTCGTGGAACGGCTGCGCACGGGCCCCCCGATCGTCGCGGACGGGGGGATGGGCGCCCTGCTCTCCGGCGCGGTTCCCGGGCTGCGCTGCCCTGAGGAGGCGAACCTGCGCGCGCCCGAGAGCGTGGTCGCCGTGCACGCGAGCTACATCCGCGCCGGGGCGGAGCTGATCGAGACGAACACGTTCGGCGCCAACAGGCGCAAGCTCGCGAAGCACATGCTCGAGGACGAGTTCGAGCGGATCAACTCCGCGGCCGTCCGCCTGGCGCGCGAGGCACGCGAGGTGTCCGGTCGCGACGTCTGGATCGGCGGCTCGATCGGGCCCCTCGGGGAGCTCGAGGTCTTCGACCCCGCCTCCCACGGCCCGCTGTACGCGGAGCAGGCGAGCGTGCTCGAGGGGCGCGGGGTCGACCTCCTGATGGTCGAGACGTTCTTCGACGTGGCCGAGCTGGTCGCGGCGGTCGAGGCCGTGCGCGAGGTGTCGTCGCTTCCGATCGTCGCCATGCTCACGTTCGACGAGGACGCCGAGCTGACGGGCGGAGTCGGCGCACGCGAGGCCGCCGCGCGACTCGCCGATCTCGACGTCGTCGCGATCGGGACGAACCACGGTGCCGGCCCGCACGCTGCGCTGACGGCCCTTGCCGCGATGGGGGACTGCGGCCTCCCGCTCGCCGCGCTGCCCAACATCGGCCTCGCGAGCCTCGTCGGCGGGCGCGTCGTCTACCCGCACTCCACCCCCGAGTACTTCGCCGAGTTCGCCGCCCAGGCGGCGGCGCTCGGCGCACGCATCGTCGGCGGCTGCTGCGGCACGACCCCGGCGCAGATCGAGGCGATCCGCGAGGCGCTCACGGCGGGCCGCGCGCCGGCGGCGCCGCTCGACGTGGACGAACGGGAGCAGCCGCTCGCACCGCCCGCTCCCGAGGGGGCCACGCGGCTCGCGCGGGCGCTCGAGGACGGCGAGTGGGTCGTCTGCGTCGAGCTCGATCCGCCGAAGGGCGGGTCGCTCGACGGCCTCGTCGAGGCCACGAAGACGCTGCGCGACTCGGGGCACGTGCAGTTCGTCGACGTGAACGACAACCCGATGGCGCGCGCCCGGATGAACGCGCTGATGACGTCGATCCGCCTCCAGCGGGAGACCGGCGTGGAGACGATCCCGCACGTGACGCCGCGCGACGCGACCGTGATGGGCCTGGAGGGCGTCCTCCTCGGGGCGCACGCGGAGGGCGTCCGCAACGTGCTCGCGGTCACCGGCGACCCGCCGCACGTCGGCGACTATCCCGGCTCTCGCGGCGTGTACGAGGTCGACTCGATCGGGCTCGTCCAGCTGCTCGCACGCCTCAACGAGGGCGAGGACTACGTCGGCAAGGCGATCGACGCACCGACGTCGTTCTTCGTCGGCGTCGCCGTCAACCCGTCGGCCGACGACCTCGACCTGGAGGTCGATCGCTTCCGCCGCAAGGTCGCGGCGGGCGCACGGTTCGCGATGACCCAGGCGCTGTTCGACCTCGCCCACCTCGAGCACTTCCAGGAGCGGCTCGGGGGGCCGTCGCCGGTGCCGCTGCTGCTCGGCGTCTGGCCGCTGCGCAGCCGGGCGATGGCGCTGCGGATCCACAACGAGGTGCCCGGGATCGCGGTGCCGCAGCGCGTGATCGACGCCCTCGACGCGGCCGGTGCGTCGGCGCCGCAGGTCGGCCTCGAGCTCGCCCGCGAGCTCATCGCCGAGGCCCGCGGCACGGTCGCCGGCATCTACGTGATCCCGCCGTTCAAGCGCCCCGAGGGGGCGCTCGAGCTGCTCGGCTGATCTCCCGGGTCAGCGGCGGCCGAGGCAGTCCGTCTCGAGCGCGTCACCCGTCGCGGCGAGCGCCTCGAGCACCTGCTGCGTCGCGACGCCGTACCCGCCCTCCGGATCGCTCGCGTCACGGCCGCCGAAGACCGTCGTCACGACGCGTCCGTCGGCATCGACGGCCGGCCCTCCGGAGTTCCCGGATCGGATCTGGCCCCGGATCAGCGTCACCGGTCGACGGATCGGGAAGGCGCCGTAGACGTCCCGCCCGATGAGCGCGAGCGTCCGCCCGACCCGTACCGGCGTCGCCCGGAACGGGCCGTTGCCGGGGAACCCGAGCAGGGCGGCCGCCGTTCCCGGCTCCGGGTCGACGGTCTCGAGCGGCCTGCCCGGGAGACCCGGGGCCTGGAGGACCGCGACGTCGGCCCTCTCGTCGAAGGCGACGACACGAGCCTCGATGCTGCGGCCGCCCGGCCGGTCGACGAAGGGCCGGTCCATGCCCGCGACGACGTGGGCGTTGGTCACGACGAGCTGTGGTGCGGCGATCCATCCCGACCCCTCGATCCCGAGCCCGCAGGCGTACCCCGTGATCCGGACGACGCTGCGCCCCGCGCGCACGACGTCCGGATCGCGGACGATCGCCGGGTCCGGCGGGTCGACGTCTGCCGCTGGACCACGGAGCGCCGCGAAGGGGTCGATCCGGGCGAGCGTGTCGATGAGCCGCGCAGGCGGCAGCTCCGCGTGGAGCGCGGAGAGGATCGCCGACCCCTGCGCTTCGCGTCGCAGCCCGGTGTCGGCGGGCAGGTACAGCAGCGCAGCGCCGATCGCCCACGCGGCGGCGAGCCCGGTGACCGCGCCGAGCAGGAGGCCCCCCGCGTTGTCGACCACCCGCAGCGGCCCACGGCCGAGCGCGACACGGACGGACCGGCCGGCGACGACGCCGGCCAGCTGCCCGAGGCCGGCGAAGACCACTGCGCCGACGAGGGAGACGAGCGCCGCCCAGCGCGTCACCGACTCGCCGACGAGCGTCGGCGCGAGTCGCGCGCCGAGGATCGCCCCTCCGACGAGCCCGGCGAGCGACAGCACCCCGGTGACGAGCCCGCGGCGGAAGCCGCCGAGCGCCAGCAGTGCGATCAGTGCGAGGACACCGACGTCGACGAGGCTCACTCGACGAGAGTACGCGCCCGACGGCGATCGACCTGCGGCTACAATCGTTCCGCTCCACGGGGGCGTAGTTCAGTTGGTTAGAACGCCGGCCTGTCACGCCGGAGGTCGCGGGTTCGAGTCCCGTCGCTCCCGTC